>DASSGE010000249.1:0-4698 GCA_035693605.1 Binatia bacterium | reverse complement strand
CAAGGCGATGTGATTCGCGTGCGCACACTGGTGATCCACCCGATGGAGATCGTCCAACGCGACAAGGCGAACAAGATCATTGCGAAAAACTATCAGTTCATTTACTCGATGACGGTTGCCTACAACGGCAAAGAAGTAATGCGCACCGAGTTGACCCAGGGCGTCAGCCAAAATCCCAGCATCACCTTCCCGTTGAAAGTCGACAAGCCCGGCAAGCTGACCGTGAGCTATAACGATACCAACGGCAAGACTTTTGAAGGGTCGGCGGAGATTAAGTTTGTTTGATGACGTGCGCGGTGCCACGTATTGGCCCTCGCGCCAGCTCTATCCCGTAAGCAGTCTGGGAATATTCGCCAGATTCGTTGAGTTAGTCTTCCCATTCGACCATGAGTGATGCTCGATCCTGGGTTGGCGGATTTCTGCGCCGACAGTATGACGCCGTCTTCACCCGGCCCTGGCCGGTGCTTCCCACGGCGTTGATGATTGCGACGCTCAACGTTTTTCTGTTCGCCTACGATAAACCTTGGACCGCTTCGGATGGGCTGCGTAATTGGGGCGACTTTCTATTGCAACTGCTTGGCGTTCTCGAACAGCCTGAGCTGTTGCCGCCGGTGCTTTATTCCGGCTCGGTACTCAATATCGGATTGCTCGTCGGCGGATTGCTCGCGGCTTTGCTGAGCGGTGAATTCGCTGTGCGTCCGGCGCCGGCTGCGGAACTCCTTAAAGGTGGGCTCGGCGGCTTGCTCATGGGAGCGGGTGCGATGTTGTCGTTCGGCTGCAATATCGGCGGCTTTTTCAGCGCGCTCTCGGCGTTATCGGCCAGTGGAGTGGCGATGATGGCAGGATTGCTCGTCGGCGCGTTTCTCGGCGCGCGTTACCTCATCCGTGAGAATGCTAAAAGTATCCAGTCTGGCAAGCTGCCGTTCATGGCAGCCTGCGAAGCGCCGCGACGACCGGCGGTGAATTCGCTGGCTTACACGCTTCAGCGGGTTGTTGGCGTGTTGGTGATCGCCCTGGTGCTCGGCTGCGCATGGTTTTATCAGGTGAGTGGCCATGGGCGTTTGGCGGTTTTCTTGTTGTTCGGCGTAGCTTTCGGTGTGCTGTTTCAGCGCTCGCGCTTTTGTCTGGTCAACGCCTTTCGTGAGCCGTTCATGTCTGGAATAAGCGATCACACGCGGGCAGCGTCGCTGGCGCTGGTCTTGAGCATGATCGGCTTTGCGATTCTCAAAGCCACCGATTTGAAAGACTCGACGGAATGGGTGTTTCCGTCTTTTTGGCTGGGCGCTTTTACCGGCGGTGTGCTGTTCGGCATCGGCATGGTGCTCGCCGGCGGCTGCGGCGCGGGATCGATTTGGCGCGTCGGCGAAGGACATGTGAAGCTGTGGTTGACGGTACTCTGGTTCGCGCTCGGAACTTCGGCGATGCGGATTTTTCTCACGCGCAGCGGTTTGATCGGCCATTTGGGCACGCCGGTGTTTTTACCAAGTGTCTTAGGCTGGACCTTGGCTATGTTCGCTGTCATCGCGCTGATGATCGCTTGGTATCTTGTCGCCGCGCGGAACGAAGAAAACAAGCAGGCGGGTGTGTTGAAGTTTTGATTATGCTATGAAAAGCCCATGGCTCATCCAGGTATCAAAGAACTACAATTTATCGTCAATTCGAAAGCCGGTGTGGTTTCCGGTTTGCTGGAAAAACCCGGGAATTCTAAAGCGCTGTTGGTGCTGGCCCATGGTGCCGGGGCGGGCATGTGGCATAAATTTATGAACGATGCCGCAGCCGGACTGGCAAAATGCGGTGTCGCGACGTTTCGCTACCAATTTCCTTATATGGAGAAGCGCATCAAGCGGCCCGATAGCGAAGCGGTAATGTTGGATACCGTGCGCGCGGCGGTAACGACGGCGCAAAAATTATCCGACGGCCTGCCGTTGTTTGCCGGTGGTAAATCAATGGGCGGGCGCATGACGTCCCTGGCCGCGGCACAGGAACCGTTGGCGAATGTCCGCGGGTTGGTCTATTTCGGTTTTCCGCTTCACGCCTTGGGCAAGCCCGGCGCCGAACGCGGCGCCCATTTGGCCGGTATCGATATTCCGATGCTGTTCTTGCAGGGTTCGCGCGATGGTCTGGCGGAATTGAAGTTGCTCAAACCCCTGTGTGCCAAACTCGGCAAACAAGCCGAACTCTATGTCGTCGAAGGCGGCGATCATTCGTTTCACATGCTCAAGAGCGCCAAGCGCTCGGATGCGCAAGCGTTGAATGACGTCGTCGAGAAGGCGGCGGCGTGGATATTAAAAAATGCTTAGTTCAAGAGTTGAAGATTCAAAGGAGGACCTCGGATTCAACCGTTCCTGTGCTCTTTAAATTAAACCTTGAACGAATGTCGTATCCCACCAACGAAAAGGAAGCGCTCACAGCGCTTAAAGGCGACGATCCCGAGCTGGCGGCTACAGCCGAGGCGATGTTGTGGGGTATCTGGTGCCGTTCGGGCGATTCGGAAACGGACCGGATGTTTCGCGCCGGTGTCGACGCGATGCAAAACCGCCGGTTTGAAGATGCGGAAGAATACTTCGCCCGAGTGATCGAACGGTCGCCAACTTTCGCCGAAGGTTGGAACAAGCGCGCGACAGTGCGCTACATGCGGAAAAACTTCATAGGCTCGATCGCCGACTGCCAAGTAACTTTGGCGCGCAATCCGCATCACTTCGGCGCGGCGTCGGGACAGGGGCTCTGTCATATGACCGTGGGCGAGTTTCGCGAGGCGGCCGTCTGCTTTCGCCGGGCGTTGGAAATCCATCCGCATTTAGATGCCGTGCGTCACAACCTGGCGGCCGCCGAAGCTGAAGGCGGCGGCAGCGGCTATCTCAATTAAAGCGAAAAGTTCCAGTCGTTCCAGTCGTTCAAAACTCAAGCTCAATTGATTGATCGGTTAACGTGTTCATCGGTTCAAGGGCGGATCTCTAGATATCGCCTAGACAAAAGCTGCCATTCCGGCATTGACAGTGAACAATCTCATCAGGTAGTGTCCGGCAAATAATCAGATTGGGTGTGCTGAAAATACTCAAGATCACGGGAGGCGTCAGTATGTTTAAAAAGATTGTTCTCGCGCTCGTGCTGGTGGCATTTGCCGGGGTTAAGGCAAATGCGGCGGAATCACCGCTCCAGCAGATCGCCGATGCGTTGGATGTATCGACCACGAAAACCTTTCAGTTCACTGCTAACGGCAAGATGTGGGGCGTGGCCCAGGCTACCAGTCCGATGGCGGCCAATCCAAGGGCGTATATCAGAAGCTTGACGCGGGTCTACGACTTCACTGCCGGGGCCATGCGCGACGAGTTGGTTCGCACCCAGGGTGAAGCCCCGCCGAGCGGTGGCGACTATCAACCCATTGAAGGCGAGCAGCGAATGATTTCCCTGGTGAGCGGCGACCTCGCCTGGAACGAATCCGGCAAGGATATGATTCCGGCGACCCAAGACGCTAACGAGCGTGCGCATGCAATCGTAGTATCGCCCCATGGTCTTCTTCGCGCCGCCTTCGCCAACAACGCGACGGTCGCGAAAAGGACCATCGACGGCAGGGAGATGACGGTGATCTCGTTTACCGTTCCCGGCAAGCACAAGGTGGTTGCCTATGCCAACGATCAAAACGCCATCGAGAAAGTAGAGTCGTTATATGGCCACCCCGTAGTCGGCGATATGAAAGTCGTCACCTACTATGGCCCGTACCGTGATTTTGCCGGCGTTAAGTTTCCGACGAAAATCATCCAATATCAGGACGGCTTGCCGTCTCTGGATGTCACCGTTTCAGCTGTAAGAGCGAATCCTACCGTGGATATCGCGGTGCCGGGCAATGTGCGCAGTACGCCGGTGACGGTGAAGTCGGAAAAAGTCGCCGACGGCGTCTGGTTTATCGGCGGCGGGTCACATAACAGCGTGCTTATCGAGATGAAAGATTATCTAATCGTCATAGAAGCGCCGTTGGACGATGTTCGTTCAAGCGCAGTAATGGGCGAAGTCAAAAAACTTGTCTCCGGTAAGCCGGTTAAATATTTGGTCAATACCCATCATCATATCGATCATTCTGGCGGAGTCCGTGCTTACGCGGCCGAGGGGATCACGATCGTGACCCATGAACTCAGCCGACCTTTTTTCGAAAAGGCACTGGCGAACACTTGGACATTGAGTCCCGATCGATTGGCAAAGTCAAAGAAGAAGCCGGTTTTCCAAACCATGGGTGATAACATGGTGTTGACCGACGGCGCGCGCTCCGTCGAGCTGTACCAGATCGTGGGCAGCGGCCACCACGACGGATTGGTCATGGCGTATTTGCGCAAGGAAAAGCTGTTGGTTGAGGCTGATGCATTTTCGCCCTTCGGTGTGCCGAAAACGCCTAATCCGTATTCGGTCAACCTGGAAGCCAACGTGCGCCGGCTCAATATCGATGTCGAGCGGATTTTGCCACTGCACGGCGAAATCGTGCCCTACGTCGAGCTGATGAAAGCGATCGGCAAAGATCCGGCGGCGGCGAAAAAACCACCGGCGAAATAGTTCGGATGTGATCCGGGAAGGCGCGAGTGCGGCTGGGGTCCTGCTCGCGCTTTTTTTTGACTCTTGTACGTTTATCGTCACTCGCATATTTAATTTGTCGGAACTCTACTTAGTAAGCAGGAGGCTATCGTGTGCAGCAAACTCTTAGCGGCGCTG
>DASSGE010000248.1:0-3126 GCA_035693605.1 Binatia bacterium | reverse complement strand
GAAAATTCTTATGGCTTTGGTCGATAGTCTTGCATACACACTGGCGCCGCAAAACAAAGCGTTGGTGACCAAGACGATGATGAAGCGATTCCAAATTACCGATACGGGCATCGCCGAAGAAGGTTACTACGACTTGTTGTCGAGCATCGATCGTAAACCGTTCCCGTCGGTG
This sequence comes from Binatia bacterium, assembly GCA_035693605.1. Taxonomy (GTDB): domain Bacteria; phylum Desulfobacterota; class Binatia; order UBA9968; family UBA9968; genus DP-20. The sequence continues at coordinate 2,954 of DASSGE010000248.1, read as the reverse complement.
GACGGTTTGAAAAATATTCGCCGGTTGATGGCCAGTCAAAATCCCAAAGTCGCGAACGTTAAGGTTGAGGAGCTGATCGATAATCGGATTATCCGCAAATTGGATGAGAGCGGATACATCGACCGGGCGGGGGCAGCCTACAATGTCAAATACTGAGTAACTGTCGGATCGATGTGTTTGTCTGAGTACGAGAAGGTTCTCACTAGGTGCAAACCTTGGGAGAGGGGTTTGCACCTAGTGAGTGGTTAGTGAGAAATTAGTGAAGATCTATTCTGGCGCCGGTTTCGGTTATTTCGGGCGGTGAGGTCACTATAGTCGGGTTCAACGGGTCCAAGCTGGGTGTTGACGATGTCGCCGTTTCGGTCAGTGTGATCAAAATCGTAGCCGGACCGGGCTGGAACGTCAGACCGGTGACGGCTTTGACCGTTACGGCGATGTCCGTTGTTTGGCCGTTGCAGGTTGGCGTACCCGAGCCCGTGCCGATGTTTATGAGCCGGCCGACGGACTGAAAGATTTTTACCGATAAGGTGGCCGTCGTAGTTGTAGTGGTATTGGTAATCGGGTCAAATACTGGCGCGGCACACTCCACCGGAATCATCACCGCTACACTGGTTCTAGACTGGTCAAGATCGCCAGGTATTCCCGGTCCGCCGCCCCCTTTCCCCCCCTTTGCCGCTAACACCGGGCCGCTGCTTAGCATCGCGCCTGCGAGTGCTAACGCGCCCACTATTCGAGTTGATGTTTTTACCATTCTAAGTTTTCCTCCTATGGTTTTTGCGTCCGAGAGGATTCTCCCTTTCACCTCGGCGCAGTTCGTTAATTAGCATCCACCATGCCATGGAAGTCTGTGTCAAAGGTCGGCGGCTCTTGCTTTAATTCGGTGCCGCTAGACGCCGAGTCGATGGCCATTCGGTAAATATGACTGGAAAACTTTACCGACACCGTAGCTTCTTTCATGAGAGCTATTTAGCGAGCGGAAAACGACGGAGTTACGTGTCCGAATTTGGTCGCGAAGGTCAGGCGAGAGCAATTCGCCGGAAACTAGGTTAGATGGTCATCATGCTAGAACTAAATCGAAGCGAATTGGTTATCCAGGCGAACGCAGGGCGAGACTAGGGGGGACACTCATGTAGGCGTTATCCTACGATGGATCAACCTGCGCGCTGCTGACCGAGAGCCAAGGAGGGAGTTCTAAATTTCCACTCGAGTAAAATGACCAAACTTGCCAAGACAAAACCGCCGATGTTGGAGGCGAGCCAGATAGACGTGGATGCAGGCGGGATGAGCGCGACGCCGGCGATCATCATGAGGATACGTTTTGTCCAGCCGAGGCGGCGAAAGAGAAATCCCGCGACACCGATGGCAAGAAAAATGACACCGATTACCGCAGTGAAGATGGCAGCGCCTATGTCGATGAAACTTCCTTTGAATAGTAGTGGCGGATGGAAAACGAAGATAAAGGGAACAATATAGGCGACGATTCCCAGGCGCATGCCGGTCCAGCCGGCTTTCCAGAAGTCGGCCCGAGCGATCGATGCGGCAGCATAGGTTGCGATGCAGTCGGGCGGGGTGATCAGTGAGAGCATTCCGAAGTAGAAGAAAAATAAATGCGCCGCGAGCGGCGGAATGCCGACTTGGACTAGTGCTGGGCCGACGAGCACTGCGAGCATGATGTAGACGACGGTAGTCGGCAGCGACATGCCGAGGATGATCGACGCGATCGCGGTGAGGAGCAGCAGCGCGATCGTGCTGCCTCCGGCCAGGTTGACCAGCAGCAAAGCGAACTTAAACGTCAGGCCCGAGAGCTGAAACGCGCCGATGACTAGACCGGCCAATGCGGTGACAACGACGATATCGAGGAGAATCCGACCGGTTTCTTCGATGCTTGTAAGAATTCCCTTAAACGTCGGGCGCGTCGCTTTTTGCAGAGCGCCAACGAGAAAGGTCGCAACGACGGCGGCCATACCGGCTTTGCCGGCTTCCCAGAAGGCGAACATGAGCGTGTAAACCAACACCGCTAGCGGCACGAGAAACACCCAGCCGCGCTTGATCACATCGCGCAATTTTGGAATCTCGTCGTTCGGCATACCCGTAAGGCCGAGCTTGGCGGCTTCGAGATCGATCTGAGTGAACAGCGCGACATAATAAAGACAAGCAGGGATCGCCGCAGCGAGGGCAACTTCGCCGTATGAAATATTGAGAAACTCCGCCATCAAGAATGCCGCGACGCCCATGACCGGTGGCATGATCTGGCCGCCGTTGGATGCGACGGCTTCGATGGCGGCGGCGGTGTGCGGTGGATAGCCGCTTTTTTTCATCATCGGGATCGTGATCGCACCGTCAACGACGACGTTGGCTACCGCGCTGCCCGAAACCGTGCCGAACAGCGTCGAGGACACAACCGCAACTTTTGCCGTACCGCCGCGGTATCGGCCCATCAGCACAAGAGCGATATCCGTAAGAAAAGTATCGCCGCCGACGGCGTAAAGAGCTTGACCAAAGAAAATGAAAGCGACGACGATGCCGGCAGCGACGTCGAGCGGCAAACCGAAGATGCCGCTCGAATCGAGGTACAGGTATGTGGCGATACGCTGCCAGGACGAACCTTTGGCGTTCAAAATACCAGGAAAAAGATAGGCGAGGTTGGCATAGAGCACGATGGGTACGGTGATCCATACCAATGCCCAGCCGACCAAGCGGCGGGTAGCCTCGAGAATCAAAAAGATCGCTGCGCCGCCAAGGAGCCAACGCTCCGGCGAGAGCATGGCCAGGCGGTAGGCGATGCTCGGATACATCACAGTGACGAAACCGCCGACGATCACGCTCGCAGCCGCCAGAATCCAGTCGAACCAAGGAATGACATCGTCCGGATCGCCCACGCGCGCTTTAACGGTGACGAAGATGCTTGTCATGGCGAGGGCGAAGAATAGGCCGAGATACTGTTCCTTAAAAAA
>DASSGE010000247.1:0-2791 GCA_035693605.1 Binatia bacterium | reverse complement strand
TCTTCGGATACATTAGCGAGTTCGAACAGAAACAGAATCGCAAACTGCTCGCTTTCTCGCGCGCGGCCGGACAACTTGCGGCGTTGCAGGAAAGGCATCGGATCACGTACGAACTGCACGACGGCCTGCTCCAATCACTGGCGACCATGATCTTGCGCATCGAAAGCTTCCGGGCACGATCCGGTCAGACGGAAAAGGAGCTGGCCGGGGAACTTGCCCAACTGGAAGACATGACGCGAAAAACCATGAGCGAAATCCGCCAGTTTCTCGCTGGTAAAGAACCTACGCCGATCGCTCCAGGCACCCTGATGGAAAGACTCAAAGACGAGCTGCGTTTTCTTCAAGGGCTTAGTATTGAGGTTTTGCTCGATGCCGATCCTGATGACTTGGATCTGCCACTGGAGATCGAGAGAGAGCTTTATTATGTGTTGCGCGAGGCGCTGACCAATATCACGCGTCACGCCCACGCGACGAGAGTAACCATAGGACTGCGGCGAAAAAATGACCGGGTGGACGGCTCGATCGAAGATAACGGCGTCGGCACAGACCTCTCGCGCACTATACACGGCGACCATGTCGGCATGGCCAGCATGCGCGACCGCATTGAAAAAAACGGGGGAGGATTCGAGCTACGATCCTCCCCCGGGCACGGATTCAAAATTGTTTTTTCAGTGCCGCTGGATATGTCAAACAGATTAGCGGTGAATCAATGAGACTTGACTAAACGCCCTGAGGGCCCCAACACAGCGTAACGCGACGATGCAAACTTATTCGCCTTTGGCCGGCACGAAAATCATTTTGGTGAGAAAGTTCTTTTCACCTTTGACGACGTACTCCACTTGAGCCTGTGATCCCAGGCCGACATCAGACATCTTCACCTTACTGTCTACGAGTTGCGTCGTTTTTGTCTTTGCGTTGATATCCAGTGTGACCAGCTTGCCATCCTTGGTTACGACGATTAAGTAGTTCTTTTCGGTATCGAGTAATCCAATATCTCCAGAGACCTTCTCGGCCTTAGCTTTTGCCGGTTCAGCTTTTTTCTCGTCGGCTTTTTTCTCCTGTGCGGTCGCGGAAAGCGACCAGACCAATATAACCGCAATCGCCATCCCACTTGAAAGTATTTTTTGCAGATTCATTTGAGCTCTCCTTGTAATTGAAACTCACTCTCAGGATTTGACCAACCACCGCTACTCGCCCTTGGCCGGCAAAAATTCGACGTTGGTTGCGATATTCTTATCGCCCTGCTTGGTATAAGTAACCGTCGCTGAGGAGCCAAGGCCAATATCCGCTACCTTGGAAGGCTTCGGTGATCTCATTATCGGTTGAAACTTCGAATCGTAGTCCACCGTCACAAGCTTGCCCTCTTTGGTAACTACAATCAGGTAATTTTTTTCCGTATCCAAAAGCCCAATATCGCCGGCAATTTTGGTCGCTTTCACCGGTGCCTTCGCTTCGGCCTTCGCTTCCGGAGCGGGCGCCGGCGCAGCTGGTGCCGGCTTTTTGGCGACCATTTCCTCTTGCGACGAACATGCACTGATCGCGAACGTGAGCCCAACCACCGCGGCGGTATTCGTGATCGATAAGTAATTTTTCATTGATGCCTCCCAATTATTAAGACTTAAGTCGTGTTAGCTACTTCATTGGTCGTATACTGTAGCCAGCGCCATTTTGTCAAGCAGATTTACAAGGATTTCTCTATAGAGGCTATTTTTGAAGCCGGGTTAGCGCACTAGGATCTGCCTAACTGACTAAACCCTGGTTCGATGGTCTTAGACCGGCATACAGATACTGCCGTGGGTATGAACCAAAATGTCGAATCGGTTAGATGCGCGAAATGGGCAGAGAATAAGTTGCATGACACAAAGGAGGCCGGCTCTCACCACGCTAGTCTTCTTGTTCTCGGTTCTCGCAACACGTTGACTCTACACTGCGCGTGTTTCGCCAAAACCCTTTGAAGACGCACGTTGGCTCCCATTACCCACTCCGCAGGCCGCTGATGCGTGCATGTTGTTCACCAGCAAGAGCGTCAGCGACTAGTCAAGCACGCATTGCCCATGATCCAATTGCCCAACCACTTTTCTTCTGGCAGGCACTTCGATAAGTCGATGATCAAGTTGGTTAACCTTCTACGACTACAAAAAAAGGGGGAGCCGCATGGGCTCCCCCTTTTTCGTTTTTTTGCGCTACTTAACTATAGCCCTAGAATGAGTAACGCCAGTTTAACGCTGTCGTTATCCAATCGCCGCCAACGCCAACTCGGCAGTCAGTGGCAGTGCCGACACCTGTCTTATCACATTTACCGACCTGATATCCCGCCTGGTTGCTGCGATTACCCAAGTTCGCGGCGTCGTACCACAGAAAGTTCACACCGATGCTCATGCGCGGCGCGATGAAATACCAAATGTCCCACTCACGAAGCAGGATGCGGTTACGATGGAATTGGCCCAGCAGCGAGGTCGAAGCTCCGCATGCACCAGCGCCAAAATCGTTACACGTCGAAGAGATGTCGGCCCGCTCAAAGTGTGTGCCGATTAGCACTGAGCCGGTTGTCGTCGCCGACCCGGTCAGCCAACCCTTCGGGCTCCACAGAAACAAGTCATGACCGATCAAGAAGCCGCGGGATGATTTCTTACCAACGGTTCCCCCCTCGTCGTGGCTCCGCAAAAACGAACCCATTGCGCGCAGGGTGTACGGGCCCACGTTCCACACCACACCCGGTCCCATCGCTGTAGTGAGTCCCTTACCGACACTGTCCGAACCGGTATCAAACAAGGTCATACGGCCGCCGTCG
>DASSGE010000246.1:0-7597 GCA_035693605.1 Binatia bacterium | reverse complement strand
TTGGCGCCGCGGGTTAAGCCCGCCGGCAACTTGGCGACTGCTTGCTCCAAATTGTCCACCAGGAAACCGTAGTGGTGAATTCCGACCGTCAATTCGGTCTCGCTGCCGTCGGCTCGATGCGTCCCGGAAACCGCCACCGATACTGCCGCCTGCTGCAGGAAGGCGAGATTGAACAACGGATCGATCACCATGCGCGAGCCGCTCGGGAACACTTTACATTCCTCGAAGCCAAAATACTTCTGATAAAAATCGCTGAGCAGCTTCGGCTGCCGCGAAATGAATGCGATATGTCTGAGCTTGTCCATATTTCACCTCCGGGACATGTTAGCTCGCTTATAGTGCGGCAACGATTCGCCGTCAACGTGATTCTCGCCGATGGCATAGGCAATTGACGGTTCGGCCGCCGTTCTGATAGGAGCGATACGTTCGATGCGAGAGAATCGATGAGACAACTATCCATTGCGATCGTGGCGCTCGCCATACTGAACACTAGCCCGGCGCAGCATAGTTCCGCCGCGGAAAAACTTATTGCCGGCTACTCCTCGATCAGCCCGTCCGAACTCACTTTGATCACCGCGTCAAAAACCGGTCTGTTCGAAAAATACGGCCTCGATGTCAGCACGGTCTATCTCGGCGGCAGCACGAGAATCGTCCAGGCGATGATCTCCGGCGACGTGCAGATCGGCCAGATCGGCGGCTCCGCCGTGCTCTTCGGCAAAGCGGCGGGCGTCGACGCAGTGTTCATCGCCACCATCATCAACAGTATGGCGGCGCAAATCATGTCGCGCCCCGAGATCAAGCAACCGAATGATCTCAAAGGCAAGGCGGTGGGCGTCACCCGGCGCGGCGCCAACACGGATTATTGGGCGCGCTTCGGCCTCAGCCATCATGGCCTCGTGCCGGACAAAGACGTGAAAGTCATCTACACCGGCGGCCTGCGCGAAACCTACACGGCGCTCCAGGCCGGGCAGATCTCCGCGGCGGCCATGGGGCTCGGCAACTCCTTCGCGCAACTGCTTGCGCGCCAGGGCTACAACACGCTCATCGATATCTCGAAACTTGGCGGCGACTTTCCGTTCAACGGCGTCGCCACAACGCGCCGGTTCATGCAGTCCAAACGAACGGTGGTCGTCAGCTTCATGAAAGCCTATCTCGAAGCGATCAAGGTGAATCTCGAAAACAAACCGCTGTCGAAAAAGCTGCTGGCGAGCCACGGCGGCGTCAACGACGACGAAATCCTGGAGATCGCCTACGACATTTACGTCAATAAGATCCGCGCTAAAGTCCCCTACCCGGTCAACCGCGGCTGGAAAACCCTGATCGACTTTACCGCCCGCGATAATCCGAAAGTGAAGGACGTCAGGGTGGAGGAGATTCTCGACGACAGTATCGTAAAAGAATTGGATGAGAGCGGCTTTGTGAAAAGTTTGGGGCTGAAATGATCTGCGGTTAATTTATCCTCCGAAAGCAAAATCGACCATCCTGGCCCGCCGATACGTAGTGTGATGCACCGATACTTACAATCGAGTCCGCTTGTTAGCGATAAATCAGTACCGACGAACGCTCCGCGCCCCATGATTTTTCATCTTCGCCGGCCAACGCATCGAGGTCAGCCGTGGTTGCCGTCGCGTCATCCACCCACCGCCGCAGCAAGTCACCGCCATTGATCAGATCGATCGCCAGCCGATCTTTTTCGTACTCATAAGGAAAGTCACGCCAAAGATCGTAGTCTGGTTTCAACAAACGCATTGCTTTGAAGGCCAGCGCCATCAAACGCCAGGGCTTGAAAGCATCGTGATCGTAGCTCGGATCATCGACGTGGATTTGGATGCCGGCGCAGAGTTTGCCGGCGTGCTTGTGAAAGGTTGGCTCGAACCAGCACTCGCGCAGGCGGCAGCCGCGCAGCCAATCGGGCGCGAGCAGTTCCATCTTCTTCAGCAGCGCGCGCGGGTCGATGTCCGGCGCGCCGAATTGTTCCAGAGGCCGGGTCGTACCGCGGCCTTCGGACAAAGTCGTGCCTTCGAGCATGACGGTGCCGGCATAGCAGCGCGCCATCGATAGATTGGGCGCGTTGGGACTTGGATTGACCCAGCTTCTTTCGCCGAGCGGCCAGCCGTATCCGGGACCGGCTTCTGGATTCCATCCTTCTATCTTGATGACTTGGCAATCGACATCGAGCTTCAACGTATTAACAAACCACTGCGCCAATTCTCCGAGCGTCAGGCCATGACGCATGGGCAGCGGGCCGGCGCCGACAAAACTCTCCCAACCGGGCCGGAGCAGCAATCCCTCAACTGGCCGGCCCACCGGATTGGGCCGATCGAGCACCCAGACCGATTTCTTGTGCTGCGCGGCGGCTTCGAGAACGTAGCGCAGCGTGGTGACGAAGGTATAGATGCGGCAGCCGACATCCTGCAGATCGACGAGCATGACATCGAAGCTCTCGATCATCGCCGCAGTCGGCCGGCGTACTTCGCCGTAGAGACTGAAAACCGGAATCCCGTGCACCGCATCGAGAAAGTCGGGCGACTCGATCATGTTATCCTGCTTGTCGCCGCGCAACCCATGCTGTGGCCCAAACGCAGCACTCAATTTAACCTCAGAAAGCGCCGCTAAGGCGTCGAGGGAATGCACCAGACCGCGCGTCACCGACGCCGGATGCGCCAGCAGGGCGACGCGCTTGCCGACAAGCGGCTTGCGCAACGTCGATTCTTCCAGCAGTCGGTCGATGCCAAATTTCATAGGAATCTATTTTAAGCGCATTCACGCGCTCTGACTAGGAAAAGCTACCTCAAGGGCGAAAGAATCGGCATGATGAAAATCGGGTTTCGCCGCAGGGTGCTTCAATGCCCAGTAAGATAGCGCGCCGTCATGGGCCTCGATCACAGCCGATAATCCCATCCGAAGCACCGCTCCGGGACGAATCGCGGGCAAGCGATCCAGGTGGACGACCGCGTCGAGCTCGATTCTATCTAGACCACAGCGAACAACGATTTCCGGCGACCAAGTTTCATCTGGTAAAGGCCCGCCGTCGCGATAGCGACCGAACCAGTACGCCGCCCACTCGCCGGACGGTGAAAAATTGAACTCGTAATAAGATGCATCGCCGTCGACGCGAATAAACGCCTCAAAACAAGTATGCTCCCACAGGCGATCAACGCGCCGAGGTGAACACTTCGCAGGAATCTTAAGCGCGCCGATGTCGCCTTTCGCCAGATAAGTGAACTGCAATCGATGCTGTTCAACCCAAATCACACGAGATTGAATTGTTTCCACAACATGATGGCCAAGAGCGAAAGGCGTTAGCGAGATCATCGAGTCACTCATCGTTGAGTTGCCGTGCTAGTTACGACAATTAACCGATCAAGAGCGATTACACCAGCATGCAAACGCTCATCTTGACACCCCTTTCGCCCCCGATTAGAACCATGAAACCAGCAAACGAATCATCAAGGAGCACCAATGGCTGCGAGAGACTACAAAGGGCCGGCTTTCGATTCCAGCGAGCTTAAAGAACTCAAAGCGAAAGTCGTCAATGGCTGCCTGATCCTTGATCGCGAAGGGATCACCGACGGCTTCGGCCATGTCAGCGTGCGCATTCCAGAACAGTCGGCTTTACTCACGATCGCTCAAGTCAGCCCCGGCTGCGCGGCGATCGAGAAGCTGATCCTGCTAGATTTCGACGGCAACTATCTGGGCGGCGCCAAACCGGCGCCCTACGAATGGCCGATTCATGCTTGCATTATGCGCGCCCGCCCGGACGTCATGAGCGTGTGCCACACCCATTCGAAATGGAGCGCGCTGTTCAGTGTGCTGAAGAAGGGGCTCCGCCCGGCACATATGTATGGGCGTTTTCTTCCTGTTGGCGGCGCGCCCATTTATCCCAGCGCCGGGCTGATCACATCCGTAGAGCGAGGCCAGGCGTTGGCCGACACATTAAAAGACGGCGCAGCCACTTTGCTGCGCGCTCACGGCGACGCTGTCGTCGGTGCCAGCGTCGAGCAAGCGATCTTGCGCACAGTGCAACTCGCGTTTTTGGGCGAGCTAGCGCACTTGGCGGCGGTTCACGGCGGACCAGACTACTTGACTGAAGAAGAGTTGGCGACGTTCGCCGGTGACCGATCGTTTCCTGCGCGCCCGTGGGAATATTTTTTAAGCCGCTTGGGTGACCGCCGCTGTGCTTGACAGCCAGAATAGCCGCAACTAAAGTCGCGACCGAACGAGATTTTATTTCGCAGCCCGTGTGAAGGATGATCCGGCATGGCCACCCATCGTAAAGACGTCCCCACCATCGACTCCGCCGAGCTTAAAGAGCTCACCGAAAAATTGATTACCGCATGTCATATTCTTGACCACGAAGGCGTTACTGACGGCTATGGCCACGTCGGCGTGCGCGTGCCGGGCGCCGATGCATTTATCACGATCGCCAATATCAGTCCGGGATCGGTGACGCGCGACCGCTTGATCATGCAGGATTTTGCCGGCAACCACCTCGACGGCGCCGCCACACCGCCCAATGAATGGCCAATCCATGCTTGCATTTTAAAAGCTCGGCCGGAAATCGTCAGCGTCGCTCATACCCACTCGAAATGGAGCACAATCTTCAGCGTGCTGCCGATAAAGCTCAAGCCGCTGCACCATTATGGCAAGTTTCTCTCTGCCGACGGCCCGCCGGTTTACCAAGGCGTCGGCTTAGTGCGCACGCTCGATCGCGGCAACGATTTGGCAGCTGCGCTCGGCGATGGGCCCGCGGTCTTAATGCGCGCTCACGGCGACGCCGTGGTCGGCGAAAGCATCGAGCAAATGATCGAGCGCACCACCAGGCTGGCAATGTTGGGCGAGTGGAATCACCTCGCCCTGCTCCACGGCCAACCAAAATATCTCACGGCTGAAGAATTGGAAGTGTACAACGCCGACCAACGCTTTCCGCTGCGCGGCTGGGAATATTTCGTCACCCGTCTGAGCGGTAAGAAATAATCGGAGCGATGGAATAATGTAGTGTTGGAGTACTGGGCGATCCATCACTCCACTGCTCCACGACTCCAAATCTCCGGCAACTAAAACTGAAACTAGGAGGAATTCCACATGGCCACATCCGCAGAATTTGTCGCACAGATAAAAAAGGATATTCAGGCTTTTCCAAAGATCCGCATTAGGCATCCATTCTTGAAAGCAGTCTGCAACGGCACCGCCACCATGGAGCAGATTCGTGCGTGGGCGATCCAAGACTATCAATTTCGCGCCGCGGTGCCGCGCATCGCCATGCTGCGTTATCTCGCCTGCACCGACCCCGAGATTGCGCAAAAGCTCTGGGGCGTGGTCGAAGAAGAGACCCGCGGCATGGACACCGGCAGCGCCGGTCACAATGAGCTGGCTATTCGCTTCGCCAACGCCATCGGACTCACCCAGCAGCAACTTGAGAGCGCCGTACTGCGCCCATCCACTGCGGCGCATCTCTATTACGTAGAATTGATCATCCATACTTTGCCCTGGTTTGTCGTCATGTCGATCCAGATTGGCGCCGAAGGGACCTTCGGTCCGGCGGCGGCGGCGATCGGCAACGGTTTGCTGAAAAATTACAATATGAAACCCGACGATGTGCGCTTCTTCACTGTCCATTCGGAAGCCGACGAAGATCACAGCAGCCTCGCCGAAGAGATCGCCGTGCGCTATCTCCACTCGCCCGCGCTCCAGGAGCAAACTTACAAGGCGACCTTTCGCCGCATGGAATTGCTCTACGATATCTGGTCGATCGACGGCTACGACAAATAAACGAAACCGGCCGCGGCATCGCCACAACCGAGGAAGAGAAGAGACTCAGCCGCAAAGAACGCAAAATCGAATCTGAATTGTAGGGGTTTACACCCGCCCTTCCGATTCTGGCATGGCGAAGAAATTCGCGACGCTGACGCAAATTCCAATAATACGACCATGGAACAACTCACCCTCGGATTCATTTCCGCCTTCAACGAACGGGTCGAGCCACTGATGAATGGCACGATCGAGGTTGAGGGCGTCAGTCTCATCCCAACTTACTCACATCCGGCGGAAACATTCTGGCGCCAACTCAAGTTCGGCGAATTCGAAGTCGCGGAAATGTCGATGTCGTCATTTTTGATCGCCCGCTCTCAGGGAGTCGATATGATCGCTCTGCCGGCGTTTCCGAGCCGGCGCTTGTTTCAAACCGAGTTGTCCTACCATGTCGACTCAGGCATCGACAAACCGCAAGACCTCGTTGGCAAACGGCTCGGAGTGGCGGAATATCAGCAAACCGCCGCGTTGTGGCTGCGCGGGATTCTCGAACATGACTTCGGCGTTTCACAATACCAGATTCACTGGTACATGGAGCGCAGCGAGGAGATGAGCCACGGCGGCGCAACTGGTTTCAAGCCACCGCCGGGAATTTCGTTCAATCGTATCGCCGGCAACAAAAGCCTGGCATCGACGATTCTGGCCAACGAACTCGACGTCGCCCATGTCTCGAGCCCGTGGGTGTTGCAAGCCAACACCCTGGACCGCTCAAGCCGCATTGCCGGCAAAGGCGATTGGGGTAATATCAAGCCGCTCTTTCCCGACCGCATGGCCGAAGGCGCGCGCTTCTACCAACAGCATGGATTTCTGCCGGTCAATCACGCCTACATCATCCGCGGCGACATTCACCGCAAACATCCCTGGCTCGCGGCCAAACTCTATGACGGCTTTGTCCGCGCTAAATCACTCGCCCAGGAGAAACTGGCTGAGCGGATACCAACAGCGCTTTTCTTCGGCCAGGAATATCTCGCGACAACGCGCGAGTTGATCGGCGACGATCCGTTTCCTTTCGGCATCAAAGCCAATCGCGCCATGCTCGACACCATCACCAGCTATTCTCATGAACAAGGCCTGACGCCGCGCCAAATGAAAGTCGAAGAACTCTTCGCCGAGAGCACGCTCGACACCTAATCGACCCTGGACATCGTTTCAGCCGGGAGGGAAATCATGAAACTGGAAAGCCGGGCCACCGTTATCGTTGTCCTCGCCGCAGCGCTGCCGCTGATTTTTGCCGTCGGGTTCTCCCGCTCGCAAGCGAACCCCGATCCGCGTTTGATCGAAGGAGCCAAAAAAGAAGGCGAAGTGATCTTCTACACCACCATGACTCTGGATCAAAGCAAGGAGGTCGTGGACCGCTTTCAGAAAAAATATCCGTTCATCAAGCCCACCCTGTTTCGCACCGGCGGCGGTCCGCTGCTCAACAAGATTCTCAACGAGGCGCGCGCCGGCCGTCACGCCTGGGATGTCGTGGCCGGACGAGCCGAAATGTATGTGCCGCTGATGGAGCGCAAGCTATTGGCGTCCTATCGTTCGCCGGAAGCCAAGGCGATCGACGAAGATCTAGTCGACAAGGAAGGATACTGGACGGCGTACTATGTGGTCACCTACGTCTTGGGATGGCATACCAAGCTGGTCAAGCGCGAAGATGTGCCCAAGACCTACGAGGCGCTCATTGAGCCAAAATGGAAGGGCCAGGTATCCTTCGACAACGAGGCCTACGGCATGCTGCAGGGGCTCATGCGCGCCTGGGGACGGGAAAAAGCCATCGCCTATTTTCGCCGCATCG
>DASSGE010000245.1:0-3853 GCA_035693605.1 Binatia bacterium | reverse complement strand
GCTACTTATCGGCCACGCAATTGATAAAAAAAGATTATGGCACCACCATCCGAAAGCTCAGAACCGAATATTTTTCTCGAAGCGCCAGCACCACCGCGGCGCGGCAAGAAGTTCTATGTCGGCTTAGTTCTTGGCGTGGCGCTTTTGGCCTGGTCGTTTCATGGCGCGAAGATTCGCCCGGGGGAGTTGGTCCAAGGCATCCCGCAGATCGGCCAGACTTTAGCGCGCATGCTGCCGCCGGACTTCAGCAAAATAACCCAGGCCAAGCATTACTACTTCCCGGAAAATCTTTCATGGCGCGAATTGATATTGCCGGCGCCTTTGAGCGAAGCCGATGCGAGGGCTAAACAACGCTGGTGGGACAATAGCTTTCCTCAGACGGTGCTGGGGGCAACGCTGGAAACTGTCCAGATGGCGCTGGCCGGAACATTTTTGGCTTTGCTCGTTGCTTTCCCGCTCGGCTTTCTCGCCGCACGCAACACGACACCCCACCCGCTGGTATATCAGGCTGTGCGGTTGGCGTTGAATTTGGTGCGAACGATCCCCGATCTCGCGTTAGGCTTGCTTTTTGTTGCCGCTGTCGGTTTAGGCGCGTTCGCCGGCACGATCGCATTGGCGATTCATACTGCCACCGTGTTGGGCAAATTGATATCCGAGTCAGTGGAGAACATCGATGACGGCGTGGTCGAGGCGATTCGCGCCACTGGCGCCGGCTACTCGCAGATACTCTCGTTCGCCGTCTTGCCGCAAATTTTGCCCGATTTGATTTCGTTTGCACTGTACCGCTTTGAAACCAACATTCGCGCGGCTTCGGTGCTGGGGCTTATTGGCGCTGGCGGCATTGGTTACCTAATGAATACCAGCTTTCGAACTTTTCAGTACCAAGAGGCGGCGGCGATCGTGCTGGTCTTGATCGCACTGGTCATGTTGGTCGACTATCTGAGTTCCCGCCTGCGCCATCTTGTTGTTTGACCCCCGGGCACTCAAAACGACTCATTGCGAATTTTAAGAGCCAAGTTTGACTTGAGCCAATGCGGAGACCCGGAACCGGCAAACAACGGAAAAAAATTTTGCCTAACTGCAAGAACAAGGGTGCAAAGAAAATATATCTTGCGACCTGCGAATCTGCGCCTTGCGGAGCTAAATTATTCAAAGCATGATCCCATGACTCGTGGAATACGGCGCGCAATCGGTCATGGACTTTTTTTTTGGCCATGTGATACTCTGCCGATGGAGCAACATCTCGTATGATTCGCACCGTAGGACTTGTCGCTAAATATAACGAACCGAAGGCCGCGCAGATGGTCCGTTGGCTGATTCCTTGGCTGAAGAAGCGCGGCAAGAAGGTGTGTGTCGAGAATGGCTTGGCGCCGCGCGGTGCACAATCTTGCACCAAGAAGGAAATGGTTGTTCAAGCTGATCTGATCATTTCGCTGGGCGGCGACGGTACTTTGCTCAACATCGCGCCTCTGGTCGAACGGCCAGAGGTGCCGATCCTCGGCGTCAACATGGGAGGCTTGGGCTTTATCACCGAGGTGGCGGTCGGCGAGTTGCGATCGGTGCTGAGCAAAACTCTTGACGGTGATTACGAAGTCGAAAAGCGTATGACCTTGGAAGTGCGGGTGATCAGCAAGAAACGCCGTATGCGACGGTTTCGCGTGCTCAACGACGCGGTGATCACCAAGGGCGCGCGCAGCCGGATCATTGACCTGGAGACTTATGTCGGTGAGGAATATTTGTGTACCTATCGGGCGGATGGTTTGATTATCTCGACGCCCACCGGTTCGACGGCCTATTCATTGGCGGCGGCGGGGCCAATCTTAGAGCCGACCTTAGGTGCGATCGTCCTATCGCCAATCTGTCCACACACGCTGACCAATCGGCCCATAGTTGTGCCGAGCGACGCGCCGATTCACGTAACTTTGCGCTCGTTTGGTGACACGGTGATTCTCAGTCCCGATGGGCAGAAGGGGCTGCGCCTCAATAACGGCGACAAAGTCGAGGCGCGTGACTTCGGTTTGCCGGTTTCATTGATCAAACTATCATCGCGCAGTTACTATGAGATCCTGCGCGAAAAGCTCAAGTGGGGAGAGCGCTAGTTTTACCAAAGTATGTTGCGCGAACTGCGAATCAAGAACTTTGCGGTTATCGACGAAGTGGCGCTAGAGCTCGGGCCGGGACTGAATATCATCACCGGCGAAACTGGGGCGGGAAAGTCGATTATACTAAATGCTCTCGGGCTGGTTTCCGGCGAACGAGGCAGCTCGGACATCATTCGTCACAAGGAAGATGAAGCAACCGTCGAGGCCTTATTCGACGGCGTGCCCAAGCTCATCGAAGCCAGGCTTGCCGATGCCGGCTTCCAACTCGACGGCGAGCTCGTAATCAAGCGTATCCTCAACCGCTCGGGCAAAAACCGCATCTACCTCAATGGCAGTCTTTGTCCACTCAATTTGCTAGCCGAGATCGGCGGCGCCTTGGTGCATATCTATGGCCAGCATGAGCATCACAGTTTGCTACAGCCGGAGACGCACTTAAACTTGCTCGATGCTTTCGCTGAAGTCGATTCGCTAGCTCTGGCAATGAAGCAGCAATTTGCCGCGCTGACCGCCGCGTGGAACGAACTCAACGAAACTCGTGACTCGCTCGACAAGCGGCGCCGCGAACGTGCCAATCTGGAAGCCCAAGCCGAAGAGATTGCTCGAGCTCATCTCAAGCCCGGTGAAGAGGAGGAGCTGCGGGCGAGTAAGAATATTTTGACCCACTCGGAAAAACTCAACTTGGGTTGCCGCGAGGGTGAAGAGTTATTGTACGAAGGCGACGCGGCGCTGGTCGGCCGGCTTGGCAAATATGCCACCAAACTGCGAGAGCTGGCGGCGATCGATTCAAACTTGCAACCGACCGAAGACTTGATCCAGTCGTCTCTGGCGCAACTGCAAGAGGCCGCGGCCCAGCTGCGCCGTTACGCCGATCGCATTCATTTTGATCCTCGTGCTTTGGAGCAGCTCGAAGACCGCTTGGCGGAGATTCAGCGGCTCAAGCGCAAATATCAAGGCGGTGTCGACGATATCCTGAGAATGGAGGACGACATTCAACGTACCCTTAGTCGATTAGAAAACAGCGAAGAGCAAATTGCTGCCCTGGAAAAAAACTTTGCCTCGGCGCGTCGGACCGCCTGGGACGGCGCCGAGAAGCTTTCCCATGAACGCCAGCGCGCCGCAAAGAAACTGCGCCGGGAGCTAGAAAAAGAGGCACGTGGTTTAGGTATGGCCGAGACTGCTTTCGATGTCCGTTTCTTAAACCAGGACGAAAAACCGGATGCGCCGCCGTTTTTCATTGCCGGCAAGCGGCTTACCGAGCGCGGCATGGATCAAGTGGAATATTATTTTTCATCCAACCCCGGCGAACCGGTAAAACCGTTGGCGAAGATAGCCTCAGGCGGCGAATTGTCGCGTCTTATGCTGGCGCTCAAATCCTTGGTCATGACACCGGGTGTGGTATCAACGTTGTTATTCGATGAGGTCGACAGTGGCATTGGTGGACGGGTCGCCGAAATTGTCGGCAAAAAATTGCAGCAGGTAGCGACTCACAACCAGGTCATCAGCGTCACCCACTTGCCCCAGATCGCCGCGATGGCCGACTGCCACTACGTGGTGCAAAAGGAAGTCGAAAAAGGGCGAACCTTCACTCGCGTACAAAGACTCTCGGACAAGGAACGCATCGGCGAGGTCGCGCGCATGCTCGGTGGGGTAAAGATCACCGAACAGACGCGCAAACATGCTGAGGAGATGGTGCGCGGACGTCGTAGCGGAGCGAGCGCTGAATAGCTCGCTTGCCAAACTTTCAAGGCGAT
>DASSGE010000244.1:0-6592 GCA_035693605.1 Binatia bacterium | reverse complement strand
TATCGCAGTTGAGCGTTGTCGAATCGATGGAATTCTTGCTTGATAAGATGCATGGCAGCAAGACGAACAAGGAGTTCCTCGAGTCGATGAATCAATAATCCGCAGTGACTGTCAAACTTGCGCCCATTGACCATCTCTGCTAAAACGCAGAGCATTGTCGCGGTTTATATCGTCCTTGAGCCGACGGGATTCTGCCTACCTGGCAGGACTCGCGACTTATAGGTTTTATTAATCAATACACACCCTTGCCGATTGCCAGTGCGGTGCCTACCCAATAGGTGCGCTGGCGAAAAGACGTGAGGGGAGGAAAAAACCAGAGGAGAGCGTATGGCTGAGATTTCAATGAAACAACTACTGGAGGCCGGCGTCCATTTCGGGCATCAGACTAGCCGGTGGAACCCAAAGATGAAGCCCTACATCTTTGGCGCGCGCAATGGAATTCATATTATCGATTTGCAGCAGACCGTTTCGATGTTCAAAGATCTCGAGGCCGTAGTGCGGGATTTAGCGGCATCCGGTGGTCATGTCCTTTTCGTCGGAACCAAAAAACAAGCGCAAGATGCGATCCGTGAAGAAGCAACGCGCTGCGGCATGTACTACGTCCATAACCGCTGGCTCGGCGGCACCTTGACCAATTTTACGACAATTCGTCAAAGCATTGAGCGGTTGCGTAAAATCGAAGAAATGGAAGCCGATCCGAAAATTGTCGACGCGTTGACCAAGAAAGAGATGCTTGGGTTGCACCGAGAGAAAGAGAAATTGGAGCAGTCGCTCGGTGGTATTAAAGCAATGCGCAAATTGCCCGACGCTATATTCGTGATCGATCCGAAGCAGGAAGAAATCGCGGTCAAGGAGGCGCGTAAGCTCGGTGTACCGGTTATCGCCGTGATCGACAGCAATTGCGATCCAGATATGATCGACTACAAGGTGCCTGGTAACGATGACGCGATTCGCGCGATCCGGCTGTTCTGTCAGGCGATTGCTGAAGCGGTGATTGAGGGCCGCACGATTTACGAGCAGTCTTTGGTCAAGGACAAAGCCGATGACCGGCAGTCGGTGGAAGGGGCTTTTGCTGCAGAAAGCGCGGCTGGGGGAGTTTAGGCCAAAATGGAAGTGACAGCGAGCTTAGTCAAAGAGCTTCGGGACAAGACCGGAGCCGGTATGATGGATTGTAAAAAGGCCCTTGCCGAGACTGGTGGGGATCTACAAAAGGCGGTTGATTACTTACGCCAGAAAGGGCTGGCCGCGGCAGCCAAAAAAGCGGATCGAGTGGCATCGGACGGCGCTGTAGGCGCCTATGTCCATGCGGGTGGGAAAATCGGTGTCTTGGTGGAAATCAATTGCGAAACTGATTTTGTCGCGCGTACCGCGGAGTTCCAAAATCTTCTCAAAGACATTGCGATGCAAGTAGCTGCGGCGAACCCGCGCTGCGTGCGCCGCGAAGAAGTCACCCCCGATGAGTTCGAACGCGAAAAAATTATCTACCGCCAGCAAGCGTTGGATTCCGGCAAGCCGGAGAAGGTTGTCGAGATGATTGTTCAGGGCAAGATGGAGAAGTTCTACTCCGAGGTTTGTCTGATGGAGCAATCGTTCATCAAAGATCCTGACAAGAAAGTCGTCGATATCGTGAACGAGGCGATCGCACGCCTGGGCGAGAATATTCAGGTGCGGCGCTTTGCCCGTTATCATCTTGGTGAGAGTGGGGCGAAAGACTAGCCCCCCTAGCGGACGCCTGCATGAATACCGGTGCACCGAAATATAAAAGAATTATCTTAAAAGTTACCGGCGAAGTATTTGCAGGACCCGGCAATTTCGGCATTGACGCGAATACCGTCAAGGCCTTTGCTCAAGAAATTAAAGAGGTTAAGGACCTTGGCTGTGAGCTTGCGCTGGTTATCGGCGGCGGCAACATTTTCCGTGGCGCGGTAGCGAGCGAGATCGGTATGGACCGCGCCAGTGCCGATACCATGGGGATGCTCGCAACCGTTATTAATAGTCTGGCGCTGCAAGATGCACTGGAGAAGATTGGCGTGTCGACGCGAGTCTTATCGGCGATTGAGATGCGCCAAGTCGCTGAACCCTATATCCGCAGACGAGCTACCCGTCATTTGGAAAAAGGCCGTGTCGTTATATTCGCCGGCGGCACCGGTAACCCCTATTTCACCACGGACACTACGGCCAGTTTGCGCGCCATGGAAGTGGGCGCCGAGGTGATTCTCAAGGCAACTAAAGTGGATGGGATTTATGATGCCGACCCGTTAAAGCGTTCCGATGCCAATAAATTCGAGGAATTGACTTATATTGAGGTGCTGAATCGCGAACTCAAAGTGATGGATTCGACGGCGATCTCGCTGTGCATGGACAATCAGTTGCCGATCATCGTTTTTAACATCATGGAAAAGGGTAATATCAAGCGGGTCGTTTCGGGAGATTCCATTGGCACACTGGTGAGTGGGGGAAAACGATGAACGAAGCGATTTTTACCCAGGTGCAAAAAGAGATGGACGGCTCGGTCGCAGTGCTGCGCAAGGATTTGACCAAACTCCGCACCGGGCGCGCGTCCACCGCGTTGTTGGAGCATATCACCGTCGATTATTATGGCGCGTCGACGCCGTTGAACCAGCTTGCGACATTGAGCGCACCGGAACCGCGTTTGCTGGTTATTCAACCCTTCGACCGTGCCGCGATGACGGAGATCGAGAAGGCGATTCTTAAATCCGATCTTGGCCTCACCCCGAATAACGACGGCAAGATCATTCGTATTCCTATTCCCGCCTTGACTGAAGATCGTCGCAAAGAGCTGGTCAAACATGTGAAAAAGATTGCCGAGGAGTATCGCGTCTCGGTGCGCAATCATCGACGGGTTGCGATCGAACAACTCAAAGAAGCGGAAAAGAAAAAAGAGATCACCGCCGACGAGGCGAAACATGGTCTCGACAGAGTGCAAAAGATCACCGACGACTTCATCGGCCGCATCGACAAGATCGTCAAAGCCAAAGAAGACGAAGTTATGGCGATCTGACATATTCTGTTATCTATTGCAGTCTCCCGGATATCGTAGCCGGTGTTATCCTTCCGACCAGGATCTTTCATTCACCGATGACTGACATTTTTTACAGAGTTTTGTGGAGCTAGACGGCCTAGACAAGAGCCGTTTGCCGCAGCATGTTGCCATTATTATGGACGGTAACGGCCGGTGGGCGACGCAGCGGCGCAAGCATCGCATTGAAGGCCATCGGCGCGGCAAGACTTCGGTTCGTGTCATTGTTGAGATGAGCCGAAAAATCGGCATTCGGTACCTTTCCCTCTACGCGTTTTCGACCGAGAACTGGTTTCGACCCGAAGACGAAGTCGAGGCCCTAATGGGATTGCTCGAGCATTATCTGGTGGCGGAGCAGGCTAAGATGATGCGCTACGGCATTCGCCTGTTATCGGTAGGTGACCGCAGCCGGCTGCCCAGTGGAGTGCGCCGCACTTTAGAGAACGTGATCGAGACCACTGCCAAAAATCAACGTATGACCGTGGTGTTGGCCCTCAGTTACAGCGGCCGCGACGATATCGTCCGCATGGCGCAAAACCTGGCGCAGCAGGTAAAAGCTGGCCATTGCCGACCGGAGTCCGTCGACGAGCAGTGGATCACGTCTCATCTTGACACGGCTACGGTACCCGATCCTGATCTTTTGATTCGCACCAGCGGTGAAATGCGGATCAGTAATTTTTATCTTTGGCAAATCGCATACAGCGAGCTTTATGTCACGCCGACCCTCTGGCCAGACTTCCGTGAAAAAGAATATCTTCAAGCGCTCCTCGATTTTCAACGCCGGCGCCGGCGCTTTGGCCGAACTGACGAACAGATGACTGATAGCCCAATGGCCACGATGGAGGCGGGTGGACGGAAATCTTAAAGCGCGAATCGGCACCGCTGCGGTGGGGCTACCGATTTTGGCGTGGTTGATAGGGTGGAGCGCGCAATGGCTATTCTCGTTGGTATTTTTTTTACTCACGGTGGCGGCTTTGCGAGAATACTTTGCAATAATTTATCCTGGTGATCTATGGCAGCAATTTTGGGGGATTATCTTCGGCAGTGCCGTCGGCTTGATCGTCTTGGTTGCTCCCGCACCGTCCGCCGCGCTCTGGCTTAGCCTGTTTTTGATCATCCTATTAGCGAGTACGTTGTGGTCAGACGGCGCCTATGCCGAGCGACTGACCCGTCGTGGTTGGATGTTGCTAGGTGGGCTCTATATCGGATTTTTAGTGCCCCAGCTGGCGTTGTTATTTGAACTCAAAGATGGCCGGGTGTGGGTGGCTTTTGTATTCCTGGTCATCATGGCCGGCGATACTTCCGCCTATTTCATCGGCAGGCGATTCGGCAAGCGAAAGCTTGCGCCGGAGCTCAGTCCTGGCAAGACGGTTGAAGGTTCTATTGCATACGTAGTCGGAAGCATGCTGATTGGCATGCTCACCGCAGCGCTCTTGGTACTACCGGTTGGGCTGCTTGAGGCTGCGATGCTGGCGTTGGTAATGAGCGTGCTTGGGCAAATTGGCGATCTATTTGAGTCGTTGATCAAACGGGCGTTCGCAGTTAAGGATTCGGGGGAGCTATTGCCGGGTCATGGCGGGGTTTTGGATCGTCTCGACAGCTTAATATTTCCCGTTGTCTTCGCAACTTTTTACCTAAAGGTTATTCATTGATGAGAACGATCGCACTGTTGGGTTCCACCGGCTCCATCGGCGTTAGCACTTTGGCTCTGGTACGGGAATTCCCCGAACGCTTCAAAGTCCACGGCATGGTCGCCGGGCGCAATTTGCCGTTGCTAGCCCGTCAAATAAAGGAATTCTCACCGGTGCTGGCCGCGATCGAGCGTGAGGAAGATATCGCGCAACTGCGTAAACTGCTGGGCAAACACAAAGTGGAAATCTTGTTCGGCCAAGCTGGAGCCATCGAGGTTGCCACCGCCGCGAAAGTCGACGTCGTGTTAGCGGCGATTGTCGGTGGGGCAGGTTTGATGCCGACGTTGCGCGGTTTACTAGCAGGAAAAGAAATCGCCCTTGCTAACAAAGAAGCATTGGTCATGGCTGGCGAACTGTTCGTCAAAGCGGCCAAAAAAAAAGGTGTGCGTCTTTTGCCGGTGGACAGCGAGCACAGCGCGATTTTCCAGTGTTTGCAAGGGAATCAACGCAGTGACGTCGACAAGATCATCTTGACTGCTTCGGGCGGACCGTTTCTGCGCACACCGCTGCACCGTTTGGCAGACGCTACGATCGATCAAGCGCTCAAGCACCCCAACTGGAAAATGGGCCGTAAGATCCCGATCGACTCGGCGACGATGATGAATAAGGGACTGGAAGTTGTCGAGGCGCGTTGGGAATTCGATATAGAACCGCGCAGTATTCAAGTCGTGATTCATCCGCAAAGCATTGTGCATTCAATGGTGCGGTATCAAGACGGCGCGATCCTGGCACAACTTGGCATTGCCGACATGCGTATCCCGATCGCTTATGCATTGGCATATCCGCACCGCCTCAAAGGGAGTTGGGAGCCGCTAGATTTGACCAAGCATGAGGGGTTGAACTTCCTGCCGGTGGAGAAAAAGCGTTTTCCCGGTCTGGCCTTGGCCTATGCCGCGCTTGAGGAGGGCGGCACTCTGCCAGCTGTGCTCAACGCGGCGAACGAAATAGCGGTGGCGGCATTCTTGGCAGGGAGGATAGGATTTCGCGAAATTCATCGTATAATTGATCGAACCATGCAACGCCATCAAAGTAAGCATGCCAAGAATATAGACGAAGTCATTGAAGTCGACCGATGGGCGCGCGAAGTGGCGTCAACCTACGTTCACTAGTCAGAAACCGAGGAGTACGCGATGGAAGGTTTTCTTTATTCGATTGGCTCAGCCGTCATAGGTTTGGGAGTGCTGATCGTATTTCACGAATTTGGTCATTTCTTATTAGCAAAAATGTCAGGGGTCGGGGTGCTGACTTTTTCGGTCGGTTTCGGACCAAAACTTTTAGTGCGCAAGAGAGGCGAAACCGAGTACGCCTTGAGTGCGTTTCCCTTGGGCGGATACGTCAAGATGATTGGCGAGGATCCCGACGAAGAGGTATCGGCAGCTGACAGGGAACGGTCCTTTGCCCACAAGAGTCTGCTCAAGCGTTTTGCCATCGTTTTTGCCGGCCCCGGCTTTAACTTGATCCTGGCAGTGATCCTGCTCATGCTGGTATTTGTTTTCTACGGCGTGCCGGTGATGTCGACGCTCGTCAGCGGCGTAGAAAAAGGATCGCCAGCGGAACGCGCTGGCATCACCAAAGGCGATCGCATCGTTGCCATTGACGGTAAGCCGGTGATCGAGTGGGAGGATTTGTCGCAAACCATTAAATCGAGCCAAGGGAAGTCTTTGAATTTGGAAATTCGTCGCGGCACCGAGTTGGTTAAGCTGGCGGTCCAACCGACCCGTAAAGAAGGACGCAACGTTTTCGGCGAGCGCAAAGACGACTGGCTGATTGGTATTGGCAGTCAGGTTTCGATTGAAAAAGGCAAGCCGGGCTTGGCAGTGGTCAGAGCGTTCTCTCAGAGTTGGGAGTACATCAAGATCAC
>DASSGE010000243.1:0-6065 GCA_035693605.1 Binatia bacterium | reverse complement strand
CCGCCGACATCTTTGAAACAGAGCCGGTAGGGCTTGCACGCTGCCGCATCGCGCGCTTTCTGGGCGTAGTACTCGTCGGTGTGGCGCGGTGAAATCGCGTAGATCAAATTCATCACCGTGTCCATGCCGAGTTTTTTCAGTTCGATGGCTTCGTTGCCGAGCAGCGCAAAATTGTTCCACGCATTGGACGTGCGCGTCAGATCGATGCCGTACTTGGCGACGGTCGAAATCACCAGCCGCCGGATGCACTCGGGAATAAATTCGAAGCCGCTGTGCAGACCGCCGTGATAACGCAGCCGGGTTTTCTTGATCTCTTTGGTGCCCAGACGCAGCCAATCCCAGGGATCTTCCTTGTGCTCGCGGACGAATTTCTTGAAGCGCAGGCTTAAAAAAAACTCCATGGAATCAAAACCCGCTTCATCCATGTGGCGCAACGCCGGCAACATCATCGCCGTCCTCATGCCGTATGCCCATAGGCTGATGTCGCCGTCCCGTAGAGTTGTATCGACGATGCGAACTTGGTTCATCTTGTCACCTCGCGAAAATTGATAATTTTCTGACCCAGCTTGGCCGGATTACCAAGTAACGGCCGGTTCGCTCGCGTTGCGCCCCAAAGTCGATAGTTGCATCCCGTCAACTGCCGCGCGCAACCGCTCTCGCTGGCGTTGTCTCCCGCGGCGCAGACGTCCCGGTAACCCTATCCGGCAGTTTTGCCGGCGCCGACAAGAACGGCGGAAGTCCGCTGGGCACTCGCCGCGGTTCCGCGCCCAGCAGTTGCCACGGCCAGATCCAACAGAAATAACCGCCGCACACTCAAGGGCTGCACTTTCCAGTGTTTAGCCGTTAGCGCAAAATCTGCATTGAGCGCGCTGCAAGCAGAAAACAACGATGGGGAGCCGGTATCGATCCCGGCTCCCCATCACTTCAAGAGAGATTTAATGCGTCCTAAGCGTAAAGCTTGCGAATATAGCCGCTGTCGTCAATCTCCTTGACGTAGTGGAGATCCCACAGGGCGAGCGGATTGAACTCTTTGATCTCGGGATTGCGCTTTACGCCCAAGGCGAAGACGTTTTGAATCGCTTCGATGGATGGATAGGGCGCGCTTTCCAGCGACTCGGCTTGGTTTTCGTAAAAGCAATTCCATTCTTCGTCGCCGTGCATCTTGAGCAGTTCTGAGCAGTGTTTTTGCACGATCTTTAAAGTGTCGGCTTTGTTGGTCTTGTAAAAGTGGATGCCATCGACCAGAGCCATGATCAACGAACGGCATTCGTCTTCATGTTTTTGCACATAGGTTGTGGTGGTGGTCAGCGTCACACCCTCGATCATCGCCATGGACGGCAGCTCGATGATCTTGGCGCCGAATTTTAGCGCGCGCAGCCGATCGACCGCGCGAATGAAGCTGGCGTCATATTTGCACTCCATGACGTCCCGCGCGCGCTCGGTCCCCTTCTTGCCGTTCTCGACTAATTCGACATCGCGTCCTTCTTCCAATCCATGCTGCTTGAGATAGAGCCAGACGTTAAGACCGGTATGGCCGTCGAAGTCGTCCATCACGACTTTCTTTCCTTTGAGATCTTGCAGGCCACTGACCCCTTTGCCGCAGACCAGAAAGTTCTCGCGCCAGGAGTTGTTGCTCTGGGCGATATGGACATAGGGTTCACCGTGGAGCGCCTTGCGCGCATAGAGATTGTGGTGATTACCCGAAACTACGTCGAGATCACCGGCCTTTAAGCCGTCGGCGGCGCGTTGGCGCTGGCCTTCGAGCGAACCCATCTCCATTTCTAAACCGTGTTTATTGAGAAAGCCGCACTCCTCCATCACCTTCCACAAAGGCACGTGACTGGGCGCGCGATAATAAATTCTGATTTTCTTTGCCATGCTGTTTCCCTTCTTTCTTGTTCGATAAAGAGTTCAAAAAGTTCACCCGTTCAAATCGTTCGAGACGTTAATGCTCGGAGGTTTTATGGCGCACACTCGAGGAAATTGAAACTGGACCATCCGAAACGACTTGTACGTTTGAACGGCTGGACCTTCTTGAAACTCTTACTTAGCGGTTTTTAGCAGCTTCCAAACCTTATCGCGGTTCTCATGCCTGCCGCCAACAATCCACTTCCAATCGGTGTCGTCAAAATACTTTACGCCCTTTTTGGGCACGTTGCCGGGGTTGAGAAAGGATTCGTCGACATCGGTGCGTAGCGTCGCCGAGCCATATCCCTTGGCATAGGTTTCCAAACCTTCTTTGGAGAGTATCCAATTGGCGAACACCTGGGCTGCCTTCGGGTGCGGCGCCTTGTTGGCCAGCGATAACATCCACGGCGAGCCGTTGATCGTGGGACCGGCGCCGCCGATTTCAAATATTTCAAGGATCTTGAATCCGTCTTTGACCAGAGGCCGAACATCGTCTTCCCTGCAGTCGAGACAGATCGGCTGCGTACCGCGCGCCAGCCAGTCGGTCATCTGGCGGCGCTCGCGAGTGCGCACGGTCTTCTGGTCGATGTAGAGACTCTTCACGAACTCTTCGCCGATCTGCACATAGAACCGGGCTGCCTTGTTGGCGCCGGCACCGGTGGTCGTGGGATCCTCTGAGGAGATCTTGCCGCGCCATTTAGGATTGAGCAAATCCTTCATGTGGCGCAGCTCATCCGGTTTGACATGCTCGGTGTTGATGAACAGCAGAGTCGCGACACTGCTGAATGCGCGAACGATGAACTGTTCCTGCGGATCGACGAACCAAACTTTACCGGTCTTCCACTTCGAGCCGTCGGCGACTTCCGGCAGGATCAGCAACGGTTTGAGCGGGTCGATCATCTTGTCGTTGTAAAGCTCGTTGGCCGACGTGTCCGGACCGGCAAGAAATACGTCGATGCTATAAATTCCCGATGCCCGCTCGGTCTCCACGCGCGAGACGATCTGGCTCGAACGTCCGGCGACAAATTCCACAGGAATGCCGAAGCGAGCGGTGAATTTGGGGATGATGTCATTACGCATTACCGGATCGGGCGAGCCGGCCACCACGACTTTGCCTTGTTTCTTGGCCGCCTCGATGACGCCGCTCCAGTCCTGATCCCCGGCCTTAGTCTGCGCCCGTAGTTTCGTGAATCCGGCGAACACGAACACGGTCACGATCACAGCTGTCAGCCAAATTTGTTTATCGTTAAACGACATCACTCACTCCCGGCCAGTTGCAGCCCCAGTTTTCGACCGATCAGCATCATCACACCAATGATCGCGGTGATGAGCAAACCCAGCGCCGCCGCCCGTTCGAGCTCGCCGGTGAAACTATATTCGAGCAGCAAGATCGCCAGCGGCCGCGATTCGTGGCTGTAAAGTAGCACAGGTGTACTGATGCTGGTCAAGGCGCTGCCGAAATTCATCAGCCCGACTGCCGCTGCAATCGGGGCCAATAGAGGCAGCAGCACACGCCTATACGTAGAGCCCCAAGAGGCGCCGCTCACTCGCGCGGCCTCCTCTAAATCCGTCCCTAGCTGGAGCAGGCCGGCCTTGAACGCCTGGGTTGTCACCGGACTGTCCGCCAGGATCAGCGCCACGGCGATACCCCAAACGCTGCCGTACAAGAAGAAGCGCAGCGGCGTCGCGAGAAACAGCCAGAGCACGCCGAGACTTAGCAGAATCCCCGGCAGCACATGAGGTATCCAACAGAGACTCTCCAACAGCGGCGCGGTCACAGTGCGCCGCGAGACCAATAGATAAGCCAACGCCGAGTAGAGCAAAACTCCACCGACGGCGGTCGTGCCGGCGATGATCAAACTATTTTTCAGCGCCACCAAAAAGATTGGGTCGCTGAGCATGTTGTACCAATGATTCAAGGTAAACGGCGACGCGATGTTGAAGAAGCCGTACCGGCGCATGAACGACCCGATAACGAGAAACGTCAGGGGCAAGAGCATGGTCACGGCGACATAGAGCAGACAGCCGGCAAACGCGATGTAGCGCCATCTTCCCAACTTCACGCGCAATGTGGAATATCCCTGGCCGGTGACCACGGTAAATTTTTTGCCGCCGCTGAGAAACGTCCAATAAAAATACAACAGCACCGCGAGCACGAGCAAAAACACCGAACCCAGCGCCGTCGCTTCGCCGTAAGCGCGCGGCTCGCGCTGGAGAAAGTCGTAGATTTTCGTCGAGTAGACGTAGATCCCCGCCGGCGTGCCGAGCAAAAGCTCGGTGTTGAAAGATTGCAAGCCGCGAATGAAGCTCAGTACCGACACGGCTAATATCATCGGCGCCAAGACCGGCAGCGTGATGCGCCAGAGCATTGTCGCGGTATTGGCGCCGGCCACCCGTGCCGCCTCTTCGAACGTCGCGCCCAAGCGGCGAAATACCGGCACCAGCAACATAACCTTAAACCAAATCCCGCCGGTAGAAGTGTGCACCCAAACGATGCCCCAGAAGCCGTAGGGATCGAATGGGCTGGCGTCGACGCCGGGCAAACTTTTGACGACACTGTTGAGAAAGCCGAAGCTTGGATCGAGCAGCAGAATCCAAGCCAGCACCAGGGGGAAATCCGGCACGAAATAAGCGACCCAACAAATCGCTTCGATAAACTTGCCGCCGGGCATATCGGTGCGGGCGATCAGCCAAGCGAACGACACTGAGAGTATCATCGCCGGAATCAGCCGGACAATCGAGAGCGCGAAGCTCATCCGCAACGCGCTCAGGGTGCCGCTGTCGGTAAAGGCATGAAGCCAATTGTCGATGCTGTAAATCGCGGGCTTCCCCGGCGCGCTCAAATTAAAACTGCCGGTGAGCAAGAAGAGCAAGGGCAACCCCATGACGACGGCGAGAAAAACCAAAAATGACAATTCGGCCAGGCGAATCGGCCGCAGATGAAGTCGGCGCCAGCGCGGCATGCTTGTGGCGGCGGTGAGTGACATTGTCGATCACCCGGCGCGAAGTTTGATGCGGGCTGGATGGAGCTCCAGGCGGATCGTATCCCCAGCCTGATATCGGTGTTTTTTGCCGGCGGTTAGAACACATTGAACGCCGCTGGCGCGCACATGGTACTCGAAACACTCGCCGAGATATGCAACCTGATCGATCAGCGCAAACATTTGGTAGGGCCGCAGCTCTCCGTCGGGCAAGATCTCGATATCCTCCGGACGAGTCTGCAAGCGCACGGGAACTCCGTTATCAAAGGTTGCCGCCAGCGCATCCGGCAGCGGGCTGCGAGCGGCCCCGCTGTCCCACTCAAACCAGCAGCCGTCAACATTTTTTCTTATGTTCCCGGCGAAACTGACCATTCGCCCCAAAAATCCAGCGGCAAATTCGGTGCGCGGTTGTTCGTAGACCTCCTCCGGCTTACCCACTTGCTCGAAGCGGCCACGATTGACCACCGCGATCCGGTCAGACAATGTCATCGCCTCGGCCTGATCGTGGGTTACATACAAGACAGTCAATCCGAGTCTTAATTGCAGAGCGCGAATCTCAACGCGCATTTGCTCGCGCAGTTTAGCGTCAAGATTCGACAATGGCTCATCAAGTAAAAGAATCTCCGGCTCGTAAACCAGCGCCCGCGCTAGCGCGACCCTCTGCTGTTGACCGCCGGAAAGCTGCGTTGCGCCGCGCTCGGCGAAGCCGCTGAGGCCGACGATTTCAAGCGCCTGCGCGACCCGTCGCTGGACTGTTTCATTGGACTCGCGCCGGACGCGCAAAGGAAACGCCACGTTTTCGAAGACCGATAGATGCGGCCAGATCGCATAGGATTGAAACACCATGCCAAGCTGGCGCTTTTCCGGCGGTAAGTAAAATCCACGGGATGGGACGGCGACGGCCTTGCCGGCGATGGAAATTTCGCCGCTGTCGGGATCTTCTAACCCAGCGACCAGACGTAGCGTGGTCGTCTTGCCGCAACCCGACGGACCAAGCAGCGTGAAAATCTCGCCTCGTTGTATGGTAAAACTCACGCCGTCGACGGCGTTGACTGTGCCGAAACTTTTGACCACATTGCGAAATTCCAGGACGGGAGCGCTCATGAAAGGAATGCGAAACTAAAACAGCGCGGCCGGCGGCACCGCGCTGTCTAAAACGATTTGAACGACTTGAAA
>DASSGE010000242.1:0-8887 GCA_035693605.1 Binatia bacterium | reverse complement strand
GCAACCGCAACGACCAGCAGCGCGTCATGACGCCGCAAGAAGCCGTGCGTGGCGGCGTGGACTACATCGTCGTCGGCCGGCCGATCATCGAAGCCAAAGACCCGGTGGCTGCCGCCCGCGCCATCGTCGCCGACATGCAGCTTGGCGGCAAGTAGCATCGCTGACGCGATGCATTTCAAATGATTGAAAATTTCGGGCAGGCAGAGAAGGGCTTGCTACGATTTCCAATAGCGATAGAAATGATGCACCGGGCTGTGACCTGAGCCTATGCGGTAGCTTTGGCGCAACGCCTCGGTGATGTAGCGTTTAGCGTGTACCACCTCCGTTTCGATTTTCTCACCCTTAGCGAGATTCGCCGCGATGGCGGCGGAGAGCGTGCAGCCGGTGCCGTGGGTATTATGTGTACGCACGCGCGGTGCGGTGAGCGGGGTAAACTTTTTGCCGTCAAAAAAAAGATCCATGGCCGGACCTTTGAGATGACCGCCTTTGACGATCACAGTTTGCGCGCCTATCTTGACGATGCGCCGTGCCGCTTCTCTAATTTCCTCTGCTGTTCGAAGCTTCATGCTGGTGAGGACTTCGGCCTCGGGAATGTTTGGGGTGACGACAGTCGCTAACGGAATCAGTTTAGTTCGCAGCACCGCGACCGCGTTCTGACGAATCAACGGATCGCCCGAGGTCGCCACCATCACCGGATCGACAACGACATTTTTCAAGCGATGCTCGGCGATTTTTCGCGCCACCAAGTCGATAATTGCCGCGTTGGCGAGCATGCCGGTTTTAACCGCGTGGGCGCCGATGTCGGCGATGATCGCATCGATCTGTGCCGCCACGAGCCTGGGGCCGAGCGCCACGACGGCGCTTACTCCCACTGTGTTTTGCGCCGTGATCGCGGTGATCGCCGAGGTGCCGTAGACGCCATGGGCGGCAAAGGTTTTCAAATCGGCCTGGATGCCGGCACCGGCGCCGGAGTCCGAGCCGGCAATGGTGAGGGCTTTGCGAATGGATTGCATGAGCCGGAATTTTAACAAAGCGAGGACTCGCTTGCGAATAGTATTTCAATTCAATTTGCCAGGTTCGCGGCGCAATGATACCGAGTGGCAGAGCTATGATGCATGTATGGCTCGCGTAGTGATAACGTATGTCCACAAGGAGTCTTAACGCTACATTCTGATCGTAATGGAAAAGGTTTCAACATGACGCTGGTGGATTGCGCCGAGATTCGGCTTGACGTTCCCTATGGCGGCGGGCCGGCGGGAAATCTTTGTCTCGATCTCTATCTGCCGAACGGCAACGGTCCGTTTCCGGCACTCGTCTGTCTTCACGGCGGCGCGTGGCTGCGCGGCTCGCAGCGGCAATACCAAAGCTGGGGACCCTGGCTAGCCGAGCGCGGCTACGCTGTTGCCGCGGTGGATTATCGTCTATCGAGTCTGGCGAGTCCGGCGTGGCCGGGTGTTTGGGAAGATGTCCGCTGCGCTCTCGATTGGTTGATCGCCCAAGCGCCGGCGCTCAACATCGACAACGCTAGGCTGGGTACGATCGGTGACTCTGCCGGGGGCCACATGGCGGCGATGCTGTCGCTCCATGAAGCTACCGCGAAGCGGATTCGCGCCATGGTTGGTGTTTATGGCATCTTTGATCTGGTGGATTGGTGGCGCGTCACTCAACCACCGAAGCGCACCGACGATCCCGTGAAAAAACTTATGGGAAGTTCCTATATGGACGCGAAAGCGGACTACGAGAGCTTCTCGCCACTGCATCGCGTGCAAGCATTGCAAGCGCGGCCGGCGGCCAGTTATCTGATCATCCACGGCAACGAAGACGGCATTGTGCACCACAATCAATCCGAGCGGTTCGTCGCCGCGTTGCGCGAGAAAGATGCCGATGTCGAAGACCTGCTGATCTCCGGCGCTGGCCACCATTGGTTCACGCTGGCTGAAGACAACCCGGCGCGCAAGCGTGTCGACGAGGAGCCTAATGTCACGGTGGCGCCCGTACTGTTGCGTTTTCTGGAGCGGGCGCTGAGTGGGAATCGGTAAGGGTTGAGGGATAAAAGGTCAGTCGGCGAGAACCCACTCGCGTGTAACTTTCGCTAGAGAGGAATCGAGTGCAATGAATACTTCGAATATTTTGACTCTCAAAGCGCTCCTCGGCGATTACCCAAACACCAAGGCGCTCAAGAGCGGGGCGATCCGCTCGGCCAGCGTCGTTTTCGATTTCGCCGATGTGAAGGTGCCCAATACGGCGTTCAAAGATGTCGTGCGCCATTTAAAGTACGATGTTGCCGAGTTGGCGATCGTTACTTACTTGCAGGCCAAGGCCCATGAGATACCGCTGATACTGTTGCCCGCAGTGATTGTCGGCGCATTGCCCCACCCGTATCTGGTTTACAATGCCGAGCGTCGGCGGATTTCACCTGACGCACTCAACGGCAAGCGCGTCGGCATTCGCGCCTATTCCGTGACCACCGCCGCGTGGGTGCGCGGTGTTTTATCCAATGACCATGGCGTCGATTTGGATAGTATTCGCTGGGTGACTTTCGAAGATCCCCACGTCGCTGAATATTCCGATCCACCGACCGCCGTTCGCGCGCCCGCCGGCAAGTCGATTGTGCAAATGCTCCTCGACGGCGAGATTGACGCTGGTGTGGTCGGCGGTCCCGACCTCAAAGATTCGCGATTGCAGCCGGTGATCGCCAATCCCAACGACGCCGCCCAAGCCTGGTGCAAAAAATATAGCGCGCTGCCGATCAATCACATGCTGGTGGTCAAAGAGTCGCTGGCGAGAGCCAATCCAACCGCGGTGACAGAAGTCTTTCGGCTGGTTCGTGAAAGCAAACGGGCGATGCCGCCAGCAGAAACTACTATCGATCCGCTTCAGTTTGGTTTGGCGAACATTCGGCGCAGCCTGGAGCTGATCATCGGCTATGCGACCCAGCAAAGGTTAATTCCAAATCCGGTTACGGTGGATGATCTGTTCAACGATGTGACTCGGAATCTGCTTTGAACACGGCAGCGTCAAAATTATTAGCCAACCGACGGACAAACCCAGGAGGGCTACGATGAAACTTATCGGTCTGATTTCACCGAATTCGAGTGAAGAGACTTTGGCGGATGTTTACAAGATCCTGCCCCAGGGCGTTCGCATCGAAGCACGGACCATGCATGTCGGCAAATACACTGACGACGAATTTCACCGCGCCGAGTTAACTTTCCAGGGGCTGGTGGGGGAGTTGGTTAAGCAGCCGTTGGATTTTTTGATGGTGACCGGCGAGTTGTTTCTGTCGTACAAAGGGCCGGGTTCGGATCGCGAGATTCTCGATCTTGTCAAACAGATCACGCCAACGCCGGCTTCCACCGTGTTGACTGCTGTGACGCGTGGCTGCCGCGCGCTCGGGCTCAAGCGCGTCGTGATGGCTTCGCCGTTTCCCGAAGATCAAGACGAGCGGCTGATCAAATTCCTCGCCCAGGACGGCATAGAAGTTGTCGCCTTTCGCGGTTTGGGCTGTCCCAATGCCAACGTGATTTGGGAGCTAGCGCCGGAGAGCGGTTATGATTTGTCAATGGCGCTGTTGCGCGAGCATTCAAATGTAGACGGCGTGTACATGCCGTGCAACAAGTGGCGCACGGTTTCCGTCATCGAACGGATTGAGAAGGACAGTGGCAAACCGGTTGTCACCAACACCCAAGCATGGACCTGGGAAGCGCTGCATGGGATGGGAATGCGTCAGCCGATTGCGGGGTTTGGCCAGCTGTTGCGGCTTGAATAAGCGTCAATCAGTCGGACTGCGTTGGCGTACTCCACCTCGAGGAAAAGTCTTTCGACTGCGGCGTAGACTGGATCTGATCGGTTCTGAGCGCCTAGGTAGCTGTCGATCGACAAGAACAGCAAGTCACTATGTAGGCCCGATCGGCGAATCCTCTAAATCGGCAAGAAAAATTAACTCACGGCTATTTTCGCAAGGTATCCCGCCTTCTTTTTTCGATATCGACATCGACCTGCCGTGACTTCTCGACGGCGTACTTGAGCTTGTCCTTTTCTTGCGCGAACGCTTCTCGTTCTCTCATCAGGACCCGTTTCTCATCGGCCAGTTTTTGATAGGCCTCGATAACTTGAATCCAAGTCTTGGCGGGTTCGACCATCGGGCTCTGGGGGTATTCCACGACCAGTGTGCGAAATGATGACAGGGCACGCGGATAATTTTTTTTGGGATTGGCCGAATGGGCTGAAATGACTCCCATGTTGAACAGCGCCACGTCGGGCGCGCCCCGGCCTTCCTGAAATATTTTGTGATTTTCGGTATAGGCGGCCTCGTATTGCCCTTGGGAAAATAATGCAGTGCTCTGCTCGAAAGACGCGATCGGTTTTTTTGCCTCGGGAACGGGCAAGTCCGGTTCCACGCCGATAATCGCGCATGCGGATATCCAAACTGACCCTAATAGTGCCGCGGACCACAAAAAACGCTGTAATCGGTGATTCATTTCGACACACCAAACCCTTTCCGCCAGAAGATGGACCGCAGGCGTCCATCCTGCCGGGCATTCTCGTGAGCGACAGTGGAGCTCGTCCGTTCCCTGGACATCGTGTGATAGAGGCGGTAGGCGGAGATAGCTCCCAAACCGACCAGGAGCAGAGTTGCGCTTAAAGTAATGTTTCGGCTTTTGAGCGCCGCCTGTTCGATATCCCCGATTCTTTGCTGCAAACTGGTTTGGAGTTCGTTCTTAAATGCCTCAAGTTCTCTGAGCAAATAATCAACGAGGCGCTCTCTTTCTTCCCGGTACCGGGTTTCGGCATAGGGCTGCTTCTTGTTGATGTAATCAATTTCCTTGCCGACCAGTTGATCAAACTGCGCATGATATTCTTCGGTGCGAGCCAGGCGCTGAACCGCTTTAGGTGGGCCTGGGAGAGACTTTAGTTGGGCCAGGTAGCGATCGAAGTCGGCTTTGAATTGTTTAGATTGATCTCGGTGCACGGCGGCGTGGGTAACGATGAATTTGCCCGCGTATCTCACTTCGGACAGGAACGCATCGGCGAGTTTTTCCGAGTGATCGATCATGCGCTGTTCGACGTTGAGTGCGAGGTTCGCGGATTTGCTTAGCTTGCCCAATTGACTCGACGAATAGCCCGAGATGGCCACCATTATGATGAGCATCGACGAATAGCCCATAATATAATTACGGAGGATGATCGGTCCCATCACAGCTCTCCTTCATTGCGTGCTTGTGAAACGTCGATGCCATTGGGTGGCTTGCGCAGCATGCCGTGATCTTCGCCGATGCTAACCGCCGTACGAACCGGTATCCGCGCCGTGAAAATCGTTCCCTCGCCGACCTTGCTCTTTACGCTGATCGTCCCACCCACGAGGTCGAGGAAGCCCTTGACCAGGTAGAGCCCAAGTCCGGTGCCGGAGTAGTTTCGCGTGGTGGAGTTGTCTATCTGGCGAAATTTATCGAAGATGTGCGGCAAAAACTCCTCGGCCATGCCGATGCCCGTGTCCGCTACCGAAACCTCGAAGAAGGGTTCGTCCGCGACGCTCCGGAAGAATATGTCTACCGAACCTTGGTCCGTGAATTTAATGGCATTATTGACCAGGTTGATTATTACCTGGCGCAGCTTCATGCGGTCGCACATGACGCCCGGCAGATTGGCTGGCACATGCCAACTGACCGCCAAGTTTTTTTCTTTAGACACCATCGCATAGTCGGACTCTAACTCGGTGCTGAGCACGTTGAGATCGACCGGTTCGAGGTTCAGACTGGCCCCCCCGGTTTCGATTTTGGTGATTTCCAATATGCCGTTGATCAGCGACAGCAGATGACTTGCTTGGGTTCTAATTTTCTCCGTGCCTTTTTCATGTTCCGGCGTGATCTCGCCAAACACACCCTTCTTTAACGCCTCCGAACAGTTCATGATGATATTGAGCGGTGTGCGCAGTTCGTGAGAGATGACGCCCAGGAATTCGTCTTTGATCCGGTTCGATTTCTCCAGCGCGCTCGCTTGATTCTTGGTCTGCTCGTACAGGCGCGAATTATGAAGCGCGATGGCAGCCTGTTGTGTGATGTCAGTTAGAAAAACCTCTTCTTCGGTTCTTAGGTCGATAACTTCCGTCGAATAGAAGGACAGGACGCCCAATACTTCATCGTTGACGATCATCGGCAAGCCCAGATAAGCGACAAAACCCGAGGCGCGCAGAGAATCCAGGTCCGAGGCCCGCGAATCCAACTGAAGATTTGGGATCAGCAGAGGAGACTTTAGTCTAAAGACTTCCTTCGCGAGGCTACGTTCGCTATGGCCTCCAACTTGATTATCCGTAGCTCCGTTTCGCGTCGATTGACCGATGGTCTCTATCATACCGCTTTGCTCCCCCACCCAACTCAGAGTCACATAGGATGACGGAAACAGGGTGGCGACACCGTCCAGCAGAGCCCTTAAAACATTTCCGACATCGAGACTGGACGTCATGGCCGCACTGATTTCATGGATGGCGCTTTGGCGCAGTTGCTGCTTTTGGATTTTCATCTCCGCCACTCTGGCGTCTGCCGCGCGTTGTTCCAGTGCCTGCGCCAAGTCGTCAAAAGTCCGGGAAAGATGTCCGAGTTCACTTTCGCCGTAGGGTAGACCCGTGCGTGCTTTTAAATTGCCCGAGGCTAATTCTCTCGTGGCATTCATCAAATCTCGCACTCGACGCAGTACGAACAGATCGGCGCCGAACCAGGCTGCGATCACAGTTAAAGCCGCCAAGCCACTGAGCGCCAAAAGGTTTTGCCGGAGTATCCGCTCTGATTCACTAAATGCTGCCCGAGCTGGGATGTCGATTCCTGCATAATAGACGTTGCCGGCTATTCGGTGATCCAACTGCCGATAGGTAAACAGGCGTGCCACTCGGTCGACGCCGAGCGATTCGATATTTCCCTCGACGCCTTGGACCACCTTAGCATCAGCGGAAATCCCGGTGTGCAGTCGCGTACCAACCAATTTTGCTTCTTCCGGATAGCGCAGAAAAACCCTTCCCCTGTCGTCAAAAAGCGTAAACGACGCCTCTGAAGGTAAATGACTCGCGGCGGTGATTCTGACGATCCAGGAATAGTCCAGAACGACGAAGGCGATGCCACGAAGAATGCCTGGCGAGTCGCTAACGGGAAAACCCAACTCAATGACTGTCTTGCCGTTCGATGCGTCCCTTTGGACTTCTCCGACCGATAAATCTTGAGTTTCTACGACGCGATGGATGAATGAATTTTTTAAGTGGCGGCGCTTATAGGCTCTGGAGCCCGAGGCATTGCACAATAAGTTACCTTTGGAATCGAACACTCCAAGATCGACATAGAGCGGCTCCAGTAATCCAGCCAGAATCTTTTCGCAAGCCACGCTATTTTGCTCGCGGATTTGAGGCAGCCGCGCCAGGGTAATAAGCAGCTGGTGGGCATTCTCGAATATCCGCCGTTGTTCAGTGGCGATAACGCGGGCCGATCCGAGAGCGCTCTTCTGCACCTGGCTAGCGATAGACGCGCGGTGTCTTTGATCGGTAAATAAAATAACGCCAAAGGCTGGTAGAAGCGCCAGCAGCACAAGTCCGATTAAACGACCTCTGAGACTTGAGGCAAACTTAATCATTTTATGCCGGTTTTCACGAAATGGAGATAGCGCTCGATAATACTCTTGCGAGTACTGGAGCAAACACCGCACCAAATGATCCGTTGGAATGCAGAGAGGTTTCTAAACAACTAGAGAACTTTTGGGACTCTGGAACACAGACCGACCCTGACAATAATTGGCGAGGATTTCAGCAATAGAACCCAATGGAGCATTCTGGACAGGACGGACGCCCAACTGTTGGCGTCACCATGGCCGCGCTCGCGCTAGGGGCATGTACGATCCGATCGCAGGCTTCGGACCGCTGTTGGACCAAGTCAACGGTACGCCACCTAAAATTCTGGATCTAACAGCGCGATGGCCCGGTCGCGGATATGGCGAGCATGGGCAATACCTCCCTTGAAGCGTTCTTCGGCGCTGCGCTCGTGTTCCGGGTCGCCATGCGCAGCTGTGAATGATTCGAAGAATACTTTGAACAACAATTGAATCATCGCACCATAAGCTTCTTGGATCTGAGCTTTGTCTTCCATTTCGCACTCCTTTGTTTAGTAACTTCTTTTTCTGCTGGTCGCCGCCGGATTGAATCACCGTTGGCCCGCCGCATGATCCTAGCGAAATCTCGGCGGCTGCGCGAATCATATAGACCCCCAATTCCTTGCCGGCGGCACACGCGCTCGTTAACGCGTGGGGCCAAAAATTTGGTTTGTCGCGAACTGAACGGATATCCGTTGTTCTTTTGCGGCAGCGGCCGGGGTACGCATCGATGGCGTAGGCATTGCCGTTGTCCGAACTAATCGCACAATGGTCGGTTTACGCGGGGTGCCATTGTTGCGTCGGCAGTGGGAAAAGAAATGGGTTGCACAGCCGGCTTGATGAGACGGATCCCCGGAGCAGTGCGGCAAGTGAGCGCGTGGTGAGAGCGCTGCGCCGATCAAACCACACAAGGAAGCGAGTGCATGATGAGCGAATCATCAACATCAGGTTAGCATGGAGTAGTGGCGTCGCCCAATCCGAAGGCCAAGTCGTTTATGATTGGGTGAGCGTGTGCGAATTATTAAGATGAGTTCGCTACCGCGGCTCGACAGTCATTCGAATCCTCACAGTTATTGGGACGGATTCGGCCGCGGACGAATAGAGAGCTCGAGTAGGCTAATCGATAATCACAAGCGCGCGTGGGCTTGTGTCAGACCATTGAGGATACCGGGTGTGGCTTCGATACCTGGCGCTTCATGGACGCGGGTGCCGGCAGAGACTTTTGTCTTGACCCGACCGTGCCAGAAAGAAAATTATACTC
>DASSGE010000241.1:0-8008 GCA_035693605.1 Binatia bacterium | reverse complement strand
GATTCAGATTGGAAAGACCCAATATGTCCGAGGTGACACTCTCCGGATTAACTTTATTCAGCCGCGGCAAGGTTCGGGATATTTACGATCTCGGCGACCAACTCCTGCTGGTCGCCAGTGATCGCATTTCCGCCTTCGACGTGATCTTGCCGACGCCGATTCCCGACAAAGGCAGGATCCTCACGCAACTCTCGGAATTTTGGTTCAGTAAGATCGGCGACATCGTGCCGAATCATTTGATCACGACTGACGTCGAACGGTTTCCCGCCGTCTGCCGGCCGCATCGTTCGGCTCTCGAAGGGCGCAGCATGCTGGTCAAGAAAAGCACGCCGGCTCCGGTCGAATGCATCGTGCGCGGTTACATCACCGGCTCGGGTTGGAAGGAGTATCAAAAGACCGGGTCAGTTTGTGGCATCACCCTACCCCGAGGCTTGGTTGAAGCAGCCCGTCTCGACGAGCCGATCTTCACCCCATCCACCAAGGCTGCCGTCGGTGATCACGACCTCAACATTAGTTTCGCGACCATGGTCGATAAAGTCGGCAAAGTCAGAGCCGAGAAAATGCGCGACGCGTCGCTGGCGATTTACCAACGGGCCCGAACGATCGCCGAGACCAAAGGCATCATTATCGCCGATACCAAGTTTGAGTTTGGCATGGAAGGCGACGATATTTTGCTCATCGACGAAGTGCTGACTCCAGACTCATCGCGCTTTTGGCCCATGGATGACTACCAGCCAGGCAAAACCCCGAACAGCTTCGACAAACAATTTGTCCGCGATTATCTGCTTAGCCTCAAGTGGGATATGAAGCCGCCGGCGCCGGAGTTGCCGCCCGACATCGTCAAGAAAACTCGAGATAAATACCGTGAAGCGCTCAGACGGTTAACCGCCTAGCCGCTTGGCGGCGCGATCACGCTCGAGCGTATCAGCCATGACCAAGCATTCGCCGACAACCCGTTCGATATAAGCGCATGCAGCCTGTAAGTCGTGATCGTATGGAATGTGGATAAATGCGAAGCGGCCGTAATGCTCTTGCCGCTCAATCTCCTCAAGCATTACATACATCGAGTAATTACAGACGAAATCACCAGCATTGATAGACTTCGCCGATGGACGGGTGACGGAGAGCGGCATGGTTGCTGGCACCCAGTCTTCTCCGCCAGGGGTAATCGGCCGCGGATCGCTGAAAGTATCGGCACGCCGGCGATTGATCGCACGGGTCTCAACTTCGATTCGATGGCGCGAACTCTGGCCCAAACCCAAGACCGTCAAAGGCATCGGCGCCCGTAGCGCGTCGATGAACTGCTTGCGTTGAAAGCGCACGGGAAAAACAATCTTTCGCAGCCCGGGTCGAGGCGCCAAAGACTCGATGATTTTGCTAGTGATATTTTCGCTAAACTGGCGATACGGCCCAAAACCGTAGACCAGCACACGAACCCGTGGTTTTAACCGTGGTTTACGGCTGAGACGCGGCATAAGTGAATAAGCCGAAAAGTGAACTGGCCGCCCTTCGGCGGCCAGTTCTTGGCGCGTTCAAGACGGGTTAGTCTTTCGCCGCTGCTCGCATGATGTCCGAGGCACTCTCGCCTGAGCCAGTGGTGCCGACTTCCTGGTAAATCTTCCCACCGGACTTCTTAAATTCTTCGGCTTTTTCTTTCATGCCCGCCGCCAGTGCGGCTTCTTCCTGAACACCTAATTCAGCGGCGTAATCGCGCACGTCTTGGGTGATTTTCATTGAACAGAAGTGCGGACCGCACATGGAGCAGAAATGCGCCACCTTGGCGCCCTGGGCCGGCAAGGTTTCGTCGTGGAACTCGCGGGCCGTCTCAGGGTCGAGGCTGAGATTGAACTGGTCTTCCCAGCGGAACTCAAAGCGTGCCTGGCTGAGCGCGTTATCGCGCTCCTGAGCACCCGGATGGCCCTTGGCTAAATCAGCGGCGTGAGCGGCAATCTTATAAGCGATGACCCCATCTTTGACATCCTTTTTATCCGGTAAGCCCAAGTGCTCTTTAGGCGTCACATAGCATAGCATCGCCGTGCCATACCAACCGATCATAGCCGCGCCGATGGCGCTGGTAATGTGATCGTAGCCCGGCGCAATGTCAGTCGTTAGCGGCCCAAGGGTGTAAAACGGCGCTTCGTGGCAAGTTTCCAATTGCTTGGTCATGTTCTCATGAATCATGTTCATAGGCACATGGCCCGGCCCTTCGATCATCACCTGGACATCATGCTTCCAGGCTATCTCAGTCAACTCACCTAGGGTTTCCAACTCGCCGAATTGCGCTTCGTCGTTGGCGTCAGCGATACAGCCAGGACGCAAACCATCGCCTAGCGAATAGGCGACATCGTAGGCCTTCATGATCTCGCAGATATCTTCGAAGTGAGTGTAGAGAAAATTCTCTTTATGATGCGCCAGACACCATTTAGCCATGATTGAGCCGCCGCGCGAGACAATCCCGGTAACGCGGTTAGCGGTGAGCGGCACGTAACGCAAGAGCACGCCGGCGTGAATCGTAAAATACGACACTCCCTGCTCCGCCTGCTCGATCAAAGTGTCGCGAAAGATCTCCCAAGTCAGATCCTCGGCTTTACCATCGACCTTCTCCAGAGCCTGATATATCGGCACGGTGCCGATGGGCACCGGCGAGTTACGGAGAATCCACTCACGAGTCTCATGGATGTCCATGCCGGTGGATAGATCCATAACCGTATCGCCGCCCCAGCGAGTCGCCCAAATCATTTTTTCGACTTCCTCTTCAATCGACGAGGCGACGGCGGAGTTGCCGATATTGGCGTTGATCTTGACTAGAAAGTTACGGCCGATAATCATCGGCTCGCTCTCCGGATGATTGATATTGGATGGAATAATCGCCCGGCCGCGGGCTACTTCGTCGCGCACGAACTCCGGCGTGACAAACTTCGGAATCGCCGCGCCAAAATTGTAACCGGCGTGGGTGCGGCCGTTGGCGCCACTTTCATAGGCTTTTTGCCGTCCGATATTTTCACGGATCGCGACGTATTCCATCTCGGGAGTAACGATCCCCTTCCTGGCATAATGCATCTGCGAAACGTTACATCCAGGTTTGGCGCGCAGTATCGGCCGGCGGGACGCATCCGGAAATCGCTCAGTCTGCGGGCTATTCGCCTTACCATTCTTCCGGACCGGCGCTTGATAACTGGCGCAAGGCAACTCCTCGACATCGCCGCGGCCGCGAATCCAATCAAGGCGCAAGGGTTTTAAGCCCTGACGAATGTCGGTCTGAACGTTAGGGTCAGTATAAGGACCTGAGGTATCGTAGATCATCAATGGGGGATTAGCGTGTTCGGGGTGGGTGTTGCCATTTCCGTTGCCATGGCCATTGGTGGCATTGGATAGCACCACAGCACGCATTGCCACACTGATTTCTGGGCGGTGATGACTATGCACGTACACTTTGTGCGAGGCCGGCAGCGGTTGGGTCGTAAGGCCAATCGGCTTGTCGCCGTTTTCTGATTGCGTAATTGCCATGATCTTGCCTCCTTCAGCTGGGTAACCGCCGCCGTAATTAGACGTGGCGATAAGGTTTGACGTACTCTTCGTAAAGCCCTTCTTTGCCCTTGTCGGCCAAATCCTTGGATCTTTGCATCAACACCTCTTTGGTCTCGACGAAATCCTTGCGGGTAAAACCTAAATTGCCTGGATGAGTTCCCGAATCCATACGAATCGCGTCGCATGGGCAGGCCTCGACGCAGTAGCCGCAGTAGATACAGCGTAGCGTATCAATTTCATAACGTATGGGAAACTTCTCCACCGACTTGTCGGCGTACTCACCGGCCTCGATATAGATACACTCCGCAGGGCAGGCGGTGGCGCAAAGATAGCAAGCGGTACATTGCACAGTCTCGTCGGGTTTTAGCGTAAGCCGGTGCCGGCCGCGATAGGTTTCCGGGTAGGTCCATTTTTCTTCCGGGTACTGCACCGTGATCGATGCGCTCGAATTCTTGGCCAACCCCAACTTTTGCAGCGCGTGAATCGCCAGGTTTCGCCAGAAGCGAGCACCGGTCACCATTAATCCACGAAAAACTTCGGGAAAATAAAGTCGCTCCCACAGCGACATCTCTTCGATACGTTTCATCGACAATCAATCCTAAGACGAT
This sequence comes from Binatia bacterium, assembly GCA_035693605.1. Taxonomy (GTDB): domain Bacteria; phylum Desulfobacterota; class Binatia; order UBA9968; family UBA9968; genus DP-20. Next base: position 3,872 of record DASSGE010000241.1, on the reverse strand, counting down.
TCGGGTTCAACATGACCCACAAGCGTGATGCCCGCCTCATCGGTCACACTGAACTCAACTTATAGACGAATAGAAGTTGAAGTCAAGGAACAGAAACGCTGTAAAAACAAAGATTTTGCAAACCTATTCCGAGTCGTACTGGAGCACGGAAAAAACTTTGTGCGGCTTTAATTTTTCACGGCCTTTGAGAAAAGCGAGTTCGATAACAAAGGCACATTCGACCACGGTGGCGCCGAGTTTTGAAACCAGTTCCGCGGTAGCCGCGGCGGTACCGCCGGTGGCAATCAAGTCATCCGCGATCACTACTCTGGCGCGGCTCGGCACCGCATCGATATGAATTTCCAACGTGTCCTTGCCATATTCGAGATCGTAATTGGCACTATGGGTTTCGTAAGGCAGCTTGCCCGGCTTGCGCACCACGCTAAAGCCGGCACCCAATTTATAGGCGAGGGCGGATCCGAAGATAAACCCGCGTGACTCGATGCCTAACACAGTATCGATTTTCTGGCCGCGATAGCGCTCAGCAATCAAGTCGACGGTCTTGCCAAACAACAGGCCATTGCTCAACAGCGGCGTGATATCTTTAAAAACAATGCCCGGCTTAGGAAAATCGGGAATATCGCGAATCGCGCCCCGAATCTTGGCAATATCGTCACCCATACATTACCTCACCTCAGGCATTTGAAAATATGGAATCTTGCACGCCGCAACGGTTCCCGAGGCGATGCTCAACCCCAAACCTGCCGCGCCGTCTCGACCACGACTTCGAGCTTGCGCCGTTGATCATCTTCGCTTAATAAATTGCCGACCACATCGGAGGAAAAGCCACACTGCGGGCTGATGGCGATCTGCTCGATGGGGGCATACTTAGCGGCATCATCGATGCGCCGTTTGAGGTCATCGACAGTTTCGAGTTGCGACACCTTGGTGCTTACCAGGCCCAAGACGATCACTTTCCCTTTGGGCAGGAATCGCAAGGGTTCGAATCCGCCGGCTCGCGGTGTGTCGTACTCGAAGAGAAATCGATCATGATTCAATTCGTTTAACAGCCGCTCGGCGATCGCATCGTAAGTGCCCTCGCGATGCCACATGCTGCGTTGATTGCCACGGCAGAGATGAATGCCAAACGTGACATCGCCAAAACCGGCGAGCACGGCATTGTCGGCTTTCAAAGAGCGGCTGAAGTTCTCTTTCGGGTCTTCGCCGCGGGCGCGCATAGCATCGAGCGAAGGACGATCGACGTAAGCTGTATAACCGGGTGCGTCGATTTGTACGTAGCGACAGCCGGCGTCGACCAATCCCGCGATGATCTCGCGCTCGATCTTGACCACATCGTCGACGAACTCATCGAGGCCGGAATAAACCGCCTTGGAGTTCTGCCAATCGAATCTCTGCGAGATACGATCCGGGCCGATCAAAGCAACTTTGCCGGGTTTGTTTGCCACTTGACGTAAAAAGCCAAACTCCGCCGCCGGCACGTTGCGCGCCAAGCCGAGCTTTGTTACGGCAGGCCTGCGCTGCGCCACGGCAGTACCCTTCTGCTCACCCTGGTCGGGAATCTCCCACCGTCGTAGTGGACTACTGCCCTCCACGCGACTTTCGTAAAACTTTAAACTCGGCTTGCCCGCGTCGAAACCAGAGACAGACTCGCCAAAACTGTCCTGGAAGTTAAGCCTACGATACTCGCCGTCTGTGACAACCGATAAACCGATCGACTCCTGCAATTTGACCGCATCGCGAATCGCTTGATCTTCGATCTCGCGCAGCTGTTCGAGTGGAAGTTTGCCCTCATCGTACTGGTTGCGTGCCTCTTTCAGCTTCGCGGGGCGCAACAAGCTGCCGACGACATCGTTTCTAATTTTCGCGAGCTCATTCATGATCATCCTCTAATCTTTCGGCGACACATTATCGGAAGCCTGTATGCAGCACAACTGCGGCAAATAGCGCAGCGGATCTTGCGCGGTATTGTTCTTGCGAATTTCCAAATGTAAATGGGGCCCGGTCACCCTCCCGGTACTGCCGACCTTAGCAATCACCTCGCCTTTGTCGACCTGCTGTCCTTCGCGCACTAGATTGACCTGATTATGCGCATATACCGAAACAATGCCGCCTTGATGGCGCACGATAACGATATTGCCGTAGCCGCGAAGTTGATCGCTGTAGATCACTTCGCCGCGTTCGATGGCCTGGATCGGCGTGCCTTCCGGTGCGGCGATATCAATGCCGTCATGGAAACTCGGCCCTCGTGGGCCATAGCTGGAATTGATCGTACCACTGACCGGCCACAGCAACGGTTCCTCACTAACTTCCACAGGCGGCGCGATGCGCGAGGCCGGCACCGGCTCGACGGGAGTGATGGTATCCACCGGCAGTTGCCTAAGGGCTCCGGGAATCAAGATTCTCTGGCCGACATAGATTTGATTCGGATCCTTCAAGCGGTTGGCCTTGGCCAACTCGTCAAATGAAACGTCATAAGCTTTGCCGATGCGGAAAAGATTCTCACCCGGTTTGACGATATGAAAAACATTCGACACTGGTCTCGACGACGCTCTCGATGCGGGGCCCTTGACCGAGGAGCACCCGGCGAACGCGAGAACACACACCACGACCCAGTGCGGCGTTAACCGCAATAGCCTGAGACCTAGACGTCCAGTTTGGAAACACTTGAGACGCATTCGATGCAGTCACAGCGGCATAATGGCCGAGGCTTGTGACGCTATTCGCGCCAGCCGTACTTGCCGATCAATTTAACGAACTTACATTCGCCCAACGGCTCTCTTTTGAAACTGGTGCGGGTGCGGGTCAAGCGCATCAGCATCTGCCCCTGTTCGTCCCCAATGGGAATCACCAATCGGCCTCCAACGGCAAGTTGATCGAGCAACGGTTGAGGCGCCTGCGGCGCACCGGCCGTGACAATGATCGCATGGTACGGCGCATGGTCAGACCAACCGATCGTGCCGTCGCCAACATGGAGGGCAATGTTGTGATATTCCAGCTGGTCGAGGAGTACCCGTGCCCGTCGCGATAGTGCGCGAAGCTTTTCCACTGAAAACACGTTAAAACAAAGCTCTGCAAGAAGTGCAGTTTGAAATCCCGAGCCGGTACCGATCTCAAGCACCTTTTCAGCGCCGACCAAACGCAGCGCCTCACTCATGCGTGCCGACATGTAAGGCTGGGACAAAGTCTGCTTGTCTCCGATCGGCAACGCGCTGTCGTCATACGCACGATTGACGATGCCCGGATCGACAAAAACATGACGCGGAATCTTGCGGATCGCTGCGATCACTCGGGGATCGGTAATGCCGCGGGCGATAATCTGTTCCTGAACCATACGCTCGCGGGCCCAGGCAAAATCATGCACGATCGAGTCGGGGTTCTTCACTTATGGTTCGATTGAAATTAATGGCAAACGGCGGAGCATGTCCGCAGCGCGAAAGCGGGGCGCAGGACAAATTTGATGATTCGTCGATAGACAGGACAATATGGCATTGGGAAATTCGATTGCATTCAATCGGGGAATCTAGCACAGCTGCGGGGCGGTTTTCCAGTTGGACAGCGACACGAAAAGCCTTGGGGCGGCGTTTTAAAGTTTACCCAATTCCTTGAGCTGCCGCAGTCGGGCAGTAAGAGCTTGGTCAGGGGGTTCCATTCCAAGAGGTTCTGGCATCACGCTCGGATCACCGCCCAGCTGAATCAGCTTTTCGCGCATTACGGAGAGCGAACCATATAACCTTTGGCAATCTAGCATCGACGCCGAACACACCTGCAGCTGACTATCGATAGCGGTCAAATTCTTTTCCAGGCTGAGCTTCTGTTCTTCGAAAACCGCGTTGAGCTGCTGGCGGATCTCGTAAGTTTGCTGCTGCAAGGTT
>DASSGE010000240.1:0-3373 GCA_035693605.1 Binatia bacterium | reverse complement strand
CAGGTCGTCAAAGTTCACGGCGGCGCGGCCTACGGCGACGCGTGGCGCACACTGCTCGATGAAAGTAGGAATACCAAGTATCCATGTTTCCCGCGTCCAGGTTTGTTTTACCTCTGGGAAGTGGCGATCGGGACCAATCCCAAGATAATGCGCCCCAGCGGCATCGAAAAACATTCGTCCGGCGGCTTTGAGTGGGAACGGCGCCGCTCCGGCGTAATCCACATGGGCTTCGGCACGCTGTGGCGTTCCGATGAGGAAAAATGGGCCGGCGAGAACGGCATCCTCTACGGCCATCTGCATATTCACTTGCTGTTCCCGACCTTCAATATCACCACCAAAAGCGGCGAAGAATACACCATCATCCGCAACGGCCGGCTCACGGCCCTCGACGATCCCGAAGTGCGCAAGCTCGCCGAGAAATACGGAGACCCAGACGATCTCTTGCGCGAGGATTGGGTGCCGCAGATTCCCGGTATCACATCCGCGGGCTCGTACGAAGACTATGCGCGCGAGCCGGGTAAGTGGATTTATTCAAAGAGTGTGTGATCATGTTCGTGGCCCGTGTTCGTCTCGAGAATATTGTCTAGCATTGACGAAGCCATCCTGTGGCTGCATCAAGATCACAATCTGTGAATGGTAGGAGAAAGACTAGTTAGATCTGGACGGACATTGATAAGCCACGCTCCAGCGCTCACCACTATGCCGAAGCGTCAAATATGGCCCCTAAACGATTTGAACGGAGCGCAGCGGTTGAACGTTTTGAACCACTTGAATGGCCTGGTTTTTAAGTTTGTCACGCTTTGCGTCGCCAGCCTGGTTTTCGTCGCCGGGTGCAACGGCGGCGAAGCGCCGTCCAGTTCGGCGGACTGGGAAGCGCAGCGCCAGCGCATGGTGCACGAGCAACTGCGCGGGCGCGACATCGACAAACCGCGAGTGCTCGACGCCATGCTCGCCGTGCCCCGTCATCTGTTCATTCCGGAGTCCGAGCGCGGCCGGGCCTACGGCGACTTTCCCGTGGCGATCGGCCACGGCCAGACGATCTCGCAGCCTTATATCGTGGCCTTCATGACCCAGGAGTTGGCTGTCGAGCCCAATCATCGCGTGCTCGAGATCGGCACCGGTTCCGGTTATCAAGCGGCCGTGCTGAGTCTACTCGCCAAGGAAGTGTACACCATCGAGATCGTCACCGCGTTGGCCGAGCGGGCGCGCGCGACCCTCGCCAGTCTCGGCTATCGCAACGTCGAGGTGCGCGCCGGCAACGGTTACCTCGGCTGGCCTGAAAAAGCGCCCTTCGACCGCATCATGGTGACCGCCGCCCCGGACGAGATACCACCGGCGTTGGTGGCGCAACTGAAAATCGGCGGCCTGATGGCGATCCCTGTCGGCACCGACAGCCAGGAACTGCGCATCCTACGAAAAACCCCGGGCGGAATGGTGATGCTCAGAACGCTTCCCGTGCGGTTCGTTCCCATGACCGGCAAGCCTCTAATTAACGGCAGCACGGTTACGCAACCTTAATCCGATTCCCGGATAGAAGCAGATACGTTTCATAATGGCGGCATTACTGTTTCTTCCGGGGGAGAGTTGAACCCTCACTTTTTGCGCTAACAGTACTTCGTCATGAGAACACCGGCATTCATCGCACCCAAATGTCCTTGTTAAACAGCTCTTGAAGTCCCAGATACCGACCGATATTATCCCGCCGAAGGAGAATTTCTCGATGGCCGAACGGACCCTTTACGATAAGATTTGGCAATCGCACACGGTGGGCGTCCTGCCGACCGGCCAAACCCAGCTGTTTATCGGGCTTCATCTGATTCATGAAATAACCACCGCGCCGGCGTTCGACATGCTACGCGAAAACGGCATGGACGTGGCGTTTCGCGACCGAACCTTTGCGACGGTGGATCATATCGTGCCCACCGACCTGCGCCAACGGCCATTTAAGGATCAGGAAGCTGAAGAGCTGACTCAAGCGCTGGAGAAGAACGTCAAACAGTTCGGTGTCGAATTTTTCGGCCTGGATAGCATGAACCAGGGCATCGTCCATGTCATCGGCCCGCAATTGGGTCTGACCCAGCCGGGCATGACGCTCGCCTGCGGCGACAGCCATACCAGCACTCATGGCGCCTTCGGGACTTTGGCCTTCGGCATAGGCACCAGCCAGGTGCGCGATGTCTTGGCGACGCAGACCTTGGCGATAGACAAGTTGAAAGTCCGACGGATTAACGTCAACGGCAAACTTGGCACCGGCGTTTACGCCAAGGATGTCATCCTGCATATCATTGGCAACCTTGGCGTCGGCGGTGGCAAGGGCTTCGCCTACGAGTATGGCGGCGAGGTGATCGACCGGATGAGCATGGAAGAGCGCATGACCGTGTGCAACATGAGCATCGAAGGCGGCGCCTTGGTCGGTTACGTCAATCCGGATCAGACGACATTCGACTACATCAAAGGCCGCCCCTATGCGCCGAAGGGCGAAGCGTTCGACAGGGCGGTCAAGTACTGGCAGTCAGTGGCATCGGACGCCGATGCGAAGTTCGACGATGTGGTGAATTACGACGGTAAAGACATCGAGCCGACGGTGACTTGGGGCATCAATCCGGGCCAGTCGGTCGGCGTGTCGGAAAACCTGCCATTGCCGGAAAAGTCGAGCGATCCCGAGGGTGCGAGGAAAGCCTATGAGCATATGGGTTGGACGCCCGGCGCGCCGATCATCGGCACACCGGTCAATGTTGCTTTCATCGGTTCCTGCACCAACGGCCGGCTCGCGGATTTTCGCGCGGCGGCGAAGATCGCCAAGGGGCGGAAGGTAAATCCGAATGTGCGTGCTTTGGTGGTGCCAGGTTCTGCTGAGGTGAAAAAACTTGCCGAGGCCGAAGGCTTGGACAAAATATTTGAGGAAGCGGGATTTCAATGGCGCGAAGCCGGCTGTTCGATGTGCTTGGCGATGAACCCGGACAAGCTCAATGGCCGGGAAGTTTCCGCATCGTCGTCCAATCGCAATTTCATCGGACGGCAGGGTAGCCCGCAAGGCCGTACTCTCTTGATGAGTCCGGCAATGGTGGTGGCGGCGGCCATCAACGGCAAAGTCGTCGACGTGCGCCAGTACGAATGAAGCATTAAGAACGATACCAAGACCTCCCGCGCAAAGGCGCCGAGTTTCGGCGTTAATTTCTGATCTTTGCGCCTTAGCGTCTTTGCGGTAGATATCTGTATCTGTCCCCCGACTTAGCGAGGAACCATGAGTGAAATAATCAAGATCGTCAAAGTTACCGGCACGGCGCTGCCGATGCCGGGCAACGACATCGACACCGATCGGATCATTCCGGCGCGTTACTTAAAAGAAGTGACCTTTGCGCGCATGGGCGAC
>DASSGE010000239.1:0-11458 GCA_035693605.1 Binatia bacterium | reverse complement strand
GTTTTGCTGTTTAAAACCCCGCTGAGTTTTGCGATTGTAACGCTCGTCTCCGGGGCCCTTTTCGTTGGCGGATTTTTGCTTGGTTATTTGCCGGTGCATTCAGAAATTGCCCGTTTAGAAACGCAAAACGCGCAGTGGCGCCAGAACGACGCCGCTTTCAGCCGGCAGACTTCCGAACTTCAGCAAAAAAATCAAAAACTGCAGGCCGACCTGAAAGTCGCCGAATTACGCGGCACGGCGGGCCTGATGAGCTATCGGGCGAGCCAGAATAACTTCGGCGCTGCGGCAGAATTGTCGACGAGTTTTTTTAATGGCGTGAGCGATGCGATTGGCGCCACGGAAGACCAGGCACTCAAGGAAAACCTACAAAAGATTTTGGACCAGCGCGATGTCGTGACCGCCGCCTTGGCGCAAGCCAATCCGATAGTCAAGGAACGACTGGCCCAGATTTATGCAGAGTTTTTGGAGAGCAGCGGCTCCGGATAAGAACACCCGAACCGGCAGAAGGAGAGCGATTATGGCAGAAACAAAATGTGCACACCCCAATTGTCAATGTGCGGCGACGCAGCGCCAAGCAGGTTCAGCGGGGTCGCCGCAGTATTGCAGCAGTCACTGCGAGAGTCAGGGTTCGAAGAGCGACGGCCGTTGTCAGTGCGGCCATCCGGGCTGTCAGCACTCGTAAGCGTTCAAGGGTTTTCAATTCTTTGACCAATGATCCCCAGGCTAGGCTTGGCATAGACGTTGCGGTCTCTAGAGATATGAAGATACTTCGCACAATCGCGATTATGCTAATCGTTCTCGCAGCAATCAGCTGGGGGATAATGGAGTTTCTGCACGCTAACAGTGCGGCGATTTCCTGGGACCGTAGCTTCTACCTTGTCGGCGGGTTAGCCGTTATGGCGTGCCTCGCGATCCTCGCTTTCGGCGACTCGCGCGGCGTCTCGAATGCGCTTGGACGGCTAGGCCAGAGTTCGGGAGCATTCCGAGGGCCCGCTGCGGGCGACGGCGCGGTGATTCATCATTCCTCCGGCGAGGCCGACTTCGACGGGCGCGCTGGGGACACATTACCGCCTGTCAAGAGTTCGGAGCACAACCAGCCGTATCCGCGCGACCGATCCGCTGACTAGCGAGCCAAAGACCTGAGTATCCTCGCAGCTCTGCCAAACATGTTCTACTTTTGGGGCACCGGGAAATACCCCCAGTCCTAAGGTCTATACACTTCTGCGCTTAGATACGCACGACGCAAAGCTTAGCCCCTCGTTTTAAGGGTTTACCTCTCACCAGATGCGCGTCAGATAATCGGCGAACGCGAAAGCCATCAGCAAAGCGAGCCAGATAACGCCGGCGCCGGCGACCAGCAAGGTAAGCCGTTGGCTGTGCCGCAGGTGCATGAAATAGGCGGCCACCAGCAACGCCTTGGCGACGGCGATCGTCAACGCGATGACGGTGTTCCACGGGCCGAGATCGACAAAGGCGACGCCGGTCGTGAGCAGCGTCAGCGCCAACAACCCGCTGAACACCAGATAATAAGTTTTGAGCGTGATCATAGATGACGGCCGAGCAGATAGAACAGCGGAAAGAGAAAGATCCAAACGATATCGACGAAATGCCAGTACAAGCCGGCGATTTCCACTGGCGTATAGTAGACGCGCGTGAAGTTGCCACGGCGCGCGCCGCGAATCAGAAATGCAAAAATACCGATGCCAATGACCATGTGCAGCGCGTGCATGCCGGTCATGGCAAAGTAAAATGAAAAAAATATTGCCGCATGCCGCGCTGCCTCGTCGGCGTACACGAAATTCATGCCGGGGACCAAGTGCTCTTGATACTTGTGCAAATATTCCGTGAATTTTATGCCGAGAAAAACCAGGCCGAGGCCAATCGTCAGCGCGAGCAACCCAACCAACGCACGGCGCCGCTCCTGTTGGGCGGCATGGATCGCCAGCACCACGGTCAAACTGCTGGCGATCAGGATCGCCGTGTTGACTGTTCCCAGAACGATATCCATGTGATTGCTCGCGTGCGCAAAGGCGTCAGGAAAACGATAGCGATAGACGGCATAGCCTAAAAACATTCCGCCAAAAAATAAAATTTCGGTGGCGAGAAAAGCCCACATGCCGAGTTGTGCGGCATCGTGCTGCTGCTCGAGGTCGTCGAACTGATGTGCCAGGACGTTATGCGCTTGGTCCACTGTCGGTCTCCGCTTCGTAAGTATAAACTTCGCGTGTCACGATCGGCGTCACGGGAAAATTCTCCGGCGGCGGCGGCGAAGGGGTTTGCCATTCCAGGCCGCTTGCGCCGAACGGATTCGGACTCGCCAGCGGGCCGTAGCGCATCGACCAGATGAAATAAATCATTGGAATAATGTAGCCGACGCCGAGGATCGAGGCGCCCGCCGAGGACATAACGTTCAACACTTGAAACTCTTCCGGGTAGGCATAATAACGGCGCGGCATACCTAAATAGCCGAGCAGAAATTGTGGAAAAAACGTCAGATTGAAACCGACGAAAATCACCAGAGCAGCGAACTTGGCCCAGCCTTCCGGGTACAAGCGGCCGGAAATTTTCGGCCACCAGAAGTGCAGCCCGCCGAGATAGCCCATAATCGTACCCCCGACCATGATGTAATGAAAATGCGCGACGATGAAATAGGTGTCATGGACATGGACATCGATCGCCAAGGTTGCGAGAAACAGCCCGGTCAGGCCGCCGATGGTGAACAGGCCGATGAATCCCAGAGCGTAAAGCAGCGGCGTCTGCCAGGCGATCGAGCCTTTGTACAGCGTCGCTGTCCAGTTGAATACTTTGATCGCCGAAGGGATTGCGACAAACATGCTGAGGAAGGAGAACACCATGCCGGCATACACCGACTGACCGCTGACGAACATGTGATGGCCCCAGACAAAAAACCCCAGGACGGCGATGGCGACGCTGGCGAAGGCGACAAAGTGATAGCTGAAGATGCGCTTGCGTGAAAAGGTCGTGATCAGTTCGCTGATCACGCCCATGGCCGGCAGGATCATGATGTAGACAGCCGGATGGGAGTAAAACCAAAAAAGATGTTGGAATAAGATCGGATCGCCGCCGAGTTTGGGATTGAATATTCCCAAGCCGAGCAGGCGCTCGAGCGCCACCAGCACGATGGTAATCGCCAGCACCGGCGTGCCGAGAAGGATGATGACGCTGGTCGCGTAGTGCGACCAGATAAACAGCGGCAAGCGGAACCAGGTCTGCCCCGGCGCGCGCATGGTATGAATGGTTACGATAAAATTGAGCGCGGTCATGATCGAGGAAAAGCCGGCGATGAACGCTCCGAGCGCCGTAGCGATCACATAGGTGTTGCTGTAGACGGTGCTATACGGCGTGTAGAACGTCCAGCCGGTGTCGACGCCGCCGGCGAGCATCGCGCCCATCATAAAAAGTCCGCCAATGACGAAGACGTACCAGCTCGCCAGGTTCAAACGCGGAAAGGCGAGGTCGCGGGCGCCTAACATCAAGGGCACGAGAAAGTTGCCGAGCACGGCGGGAATCGCCGGAATCAAAAACAAAAAAATCATGACGATGCCGTGCATGGTGAAGAGCTTGTTGTAAGTCTCGGCCTGCACCAGATCGCCCTGCGGCGTCAAAAGCTCGATGCGAAAAATCACCGCTGCCGCGCCGCCGATAAAAAAGAACAGCGTCACCGCGGCCAGATATAATAGCGCGATGCGTTTGTGATCTCGGGTAAGCAGCCAGGATCTTACGCCGTAGTTAACATTGATGTAATTCATTTCACGTGCGCTGGTTCAAGCCGCTCAATCGCTTCGTTGCATGATTCGTTGCGCTGGGTGCAAAAGTGTCCAGCGCTCTCAAGGAGAGCTGCACGCCGAGATTGTGTAAACGACGTCGCTTCAACCCGGCTACTTCTTCCCGAGAGATTTGATATAGGCGATCAGTTGCATCAGTTCTTCTTCGTTCAGCCGGCCTTGAAACGATGGCATCAGGGTCTGAAAACCTGCGGTTATTTTCGCTTGCGGCTGGAGGATCGACTCACGGACGTAGCTTTCGTCGGCGAGCGTCGTGCGCCCATCTTGCAAACGCACCTGGGTGCCGAAGACGCCGCTCAACACCGGACCGATGCCCTGGCGGTCAGGCAAGTGGCAGGCGATGCAGCCGAATTGTTCAAATAAGCGGCGGCCGCGATCCGCCACCGAGCCTTCTGCGCGCGGCAGGGTCGCCGCCGCCGCAGTGCCGGCCCCGCCTACGTCACCGGTTAGCCAGGCTGCGTACTGCACCGGCTCGAGCACGACGATGCGGCCGATCATCCCCGAGTGCTGGGTGCCGCAATACTCGGCGCAAAACATGTGAAACCTGCCGGTTTTCGTCGCTTCGAACCAGACGGTGGTGTAACGCCCGGGCACTGCGTCCTGTTTGACCCGGAATACCGGTACGTAAAAGCTGTGAATCACATCTTCGCTGGCAATGACCAGTTTAACCGGCTGTCCCAGCGGCACATGCAGTTCGTTGATTTCACGCTGGCCGTCGGGGTGCTGAAACTTCCACATCCACTGGCGGCCGACGACGAATATTTCCAGCGAATTGTCGGGCGGGCGCGACATTGAAAAGTAAACGCTTGCGCCCCAGACAAACATGACCATGGTCAACGCCAGTGGGATGACCGTCCAGGTGATTTCCAAATAAACATTATCGTTCACCAAGCCGGGGGCATGTTCTTCGCCGGCGCGGTGATGATACTTGATCGCCAGGTAAATCACCGTGGCGAAAATCAAGGTGCTGAAAAACAGGCTGACGCCGAGAAGAAAAAAGTATAACGCATCGACTCGCCCCGCCATGGTCGAGGCTTGCTCGGGGAAAAGCGGAAAATTAAAACGCATGAGCGAATGACGCGCAGTTCAACAGTTCAAGTTCGTCAGCAAACGGCCGGCGCGGTGCGCGCCTACCTGATGGACTTTTGGCTTTAACCGAGAGATTGTCGGTTTTCTTCGGCCTTCCAAAGAGACCGAAGACAAATGTTGGCCTGGGCCGGCATGAAAATACTTCTCGTCCCCTGAAGCCCGCCCTCGGGCTACTCGAAGGGGCGGGGAATCCTCAACAGCGAGATCAATCCGCGCACCGTAAAACCAACCCGCATGAGCGGCTAAATCGTTCTGCTGCGGCGCTCGCGCATTAACATGGTCGCGAGAAAGCCCGCGACGGCGCAGATCGTAAGCAGCGCCGCGGCGCGCAGGATGTTCAGGATTGCCAACGTATAGCGGCCATGGGCGGGATCGTAGCGATAGCACAGCATCAGTAACTTATCGAGCGGCGAGCCGATACGATTGCCGGATGCTTCTATTAATGCCAGACGCAAATCTTTGGGCGGAAAATCGATGGTCGAGAAATAGCGCGAGATTTTGCCCTCCGGCGTCACGATCAAGGCGCTCGCGGGGTGGAAGTATTCGCTCTTGCCGGCTGTTTGGCTGGCGCGGTAACGAATTCCCGCAGCGTCGGTGAGCGCGCTGATGGCGCCGGCGGTGCCGGTAAGAAAATGCCAGCTCGGGCCAGCTCTGCTGGTGGCTTTATGCTGCGCCGCTTGCGCCGGGCGTTCCGCCGGATCGATGCTGACGGCAATCACCTGATAATCATCGCCCGCAAGGCGCAGCACGCGCAGGCTGCGGCCAAGCCCTTCGAGCACCAATGGGCATAGCTGCGGACAATCGTAATAGACGAATGCCAGCACGACCGGTTTGCCACTGCTAAAGTAGCGACGCAGCTGCACATCGGCGCCGGACTCATCGCGGAAAGCGAGGTCGAGCGGGAGCTGGCCGTTCAGGCGCTCCTCGATGGTCACTCCTTTTGCCGGTTTATCATCGTGTGCGAGTGCGAGGGCCGCCGGCGCGAGAGCCAGCAGGATGAGCGCAAGCGCGCGATGATAAAATCGTCGTGATCCAGCGCTGGCGCAGCGGGATTCTTGGAAGCAACTCGTGCAGCGCTCGATCAAAATTCTTAGCCCCTTCATTTCTGCAGTTTCTTTGGCGCTGCTTGGCGCTCGGCAAAGATTGCCATGGCGCGCTCGATGGGGATGCGGACGACGCCTTTATCTTTGTCGATCCAACCGTAGCTGGTAAGCACTTTGTCCTCGGCGGCGCGCATTTCCGCCATCTCGGTGCTCGGTGATATTTGCAGTCGCGGCGCGCGGGTTTCAGGAGCGCTCCTCGGCATGCCTTGCGGCGTGTGGCCCTGACGAAGTTCGCGCGCGCTGAAGTAATTAAACAACCACACAAGCAGACCGAGAATCACTACCACAAGCACAGTGAGGCCGGCGCCCAAGTAGGTGATGCGACGCAGATCGACATCGCTCTTTTCATGGCTTACCGCGGGATTATCGAGCCGCGGCGCGCCCACAGGCTCAGCCATGGATCACCTCGCGGGCGTATGGCGCGCCGAGCGGCAGCAACGGCCGGCGCCGCAGATAGGAAAAAAATAACGCAAGCCAGATGCCGCCGAGCCCGAGGGGTGCGGCGATATCCATCCAATGCAGATTAAAATTGCCGGGATGAAAAGCCGGCGCGGTGTACCAAAAAATATCGAGCAAACGCATGAAAAGTATCGCTGCTGCGATTGCGCAAAGCACCGCGGCGCGGCGTTTTAAGGCGCGCACGAGAAGCAGCGCGAAAGGCACGAAAAAATGAAAAACCACTAAGGCGATGATCAGCCACTGCCAACCGCCACGATTGCGGCGCAAGTACCAGGAGATTTCTTCGGGTAGATTGCCCGACCAGATGACGATCCATTGCGAATAGGCGAAGTAGGCCCAGAGCATGACAAAGGCGAGCAGCAAGTTGCCGAGATCGATGAATTGACCGGGCTGTAGCGCGCCGGCAAACGGCGTGCGTCCGGCCAGGTGGGCCGCCAGTAGGATGGAAAAGGCGAATGCCGCCAGGACATGACCGCCGAAAAAATGGATGCCGTAGATGGTCGAATACCAATGCGCCTCGAGCGACATGATCCAGTCGATTGACGCGAACGTGACGGTTAAACCGAAGACCACCAGACCCGGGCCGCTGACGCGCCGCTGGCGCACGAGCATTTGCGGGTCGGCGCTGCGCTCATGTTCGGCAGACCAGCGCACCAGCAGCGCCGCGGCGCCGCCCCAGAGGAGAAAGTAAATTGCCGCGCGAACAATAAAAAACGGCACGTTCAAATATGCCGACTTGTGACGCAGGAGCGGATCATGCGCGAGCGCCTCGGGACGCGCCCACTCGTAGAGCCCGGGAAGGCCGAATAATAGCGGCACAAACAGCAAAGCCATCAGCGGCAAAGTCATCATGCCCGACTCGAGAAAACGCCGGATAAGGACGCCCCAGGCGCCGCCGGACAGATTGTGCAGCATGACGATGGCGAGACAGCCGAGCGCGATGCCGAGCCAAAAAACATAAGCAAAGAGATAAGATTGAAAAAATTGCTGGCGGCTGAAGACCGCGCCGATGAGACAGGAGCCAAGACCAATGAGACCGGCGATCAGACTACCGCGTTGAAGACCTTGCCAGCCATCGAGGGTGCGGCTCTCGTGCGCCATTATTTTTGCTCGTCGATTTGCCCGCGTTGCTCCGCCGGCACATCGGCGAGCGCCGCGTTTTGGCTAAGTTGCAGCGAGCGGATGTAGGCGATGATTGCCCAACGATCGGCGGCGCTGATTTGCGCGCTGTAACTCGGCATTGCGCCCAAGCCCCGACTGATCACGCGAAACAGGTGACCCACCGGCTGCCGGCGTAAGATCTCTGTATGATAGGAAGGCGGGCGGGCGTAGCCGCGCCGGACGATCATGCCGTTGCCACTGCCGGTGCGGTCGTGGCAGGGCGTGCAGTAGATGTTGTAGCGCTCTTGGCCGCGACGCAGCACCTCGATCGTTACCGGGATGGGAAATTCGGTGGCTAATACCGTGTCCGTTCCGCCATTGAAAAGCTGCGCGTCTTCTTGCAGTTGCCCGCGCGCCACGGTGCCCTCGACCGGCGTCCGCGCCGACTGGCCATCGGCAAAAAAACTGCTGGCTTCGAGCGGATCGTAGCGGGGTTGGTCGGCCATTTGCTGGCGGCAGGCGGCGATCATCACGACCACCGCTAACAGGTAAACCGTACGTCTATAATTTTGCCGTTTCATGCGATCAACGACCGCGCCGTTCAAGGTTCAAGGTTCAAAGTTCAAGATCAGAACCGGATCAGCGTCCAACCCTTGAACCCTTGAACCCTTGAACGAGTGGTATTTTTAAAATTCAACCTCGCTGACCGAGCGCGGTGTCATGCGGTCGAGAAAACGCCAGGTAGCGTCGCGATCAAACTGTTGATCAACGGCTTCGATACAGAGAAAGAAGCGGTCGCGACTCGCCAAAGCGAACCGCGGTGCATTGAATACCGGATGGTGCGGCATCGGCAAGCCATTTAGAGCAAGCATGCCCAACACCGCGAACAGACCGGCGCAAAGAATTGTCAGTTCGAAAGTGACCGGGATGAAAGCCGGCCAACTGTGCAGCGGCCGCCCGCCGATATTCAACGGATAGTCGATGACCGCGACGTAGTATTGCAGCAGGTAGCCGAGCACCGCCCCGGTGACGCCGCCGATCAGTACGATCGTCGGCACCCACGTCTGCTCGAGTTCCAAGGCTTCGGTCAATTCTTCGATGGGGAAAGGCGTGTAGGCATCCATATGGCGATAGCCCGCCGCACGGGTCTGGCGCGCCGCCGCAACGAGATCGCTGGGACTGTCGAATTCGGCGAGTAAACCGTAGATCATAGGGGATAAGTTCGTTCCAAGCGTTGCATCGCTCCGCTCCGTTCCAGCTGTTCCAGGCCCCACCTTGGTCCTCCCCCGCGGCGCGGGGGAGGAGAAGAATCGGAATTCAGCCGCTAACCTTCAGTGTTGACGAGTCGAAGGCGATTGAACTGAACGAAGTGATGGAACGGTTTGAACGGTTATTTCTCTTCCCGTACTTCCGCCTGCGGCAGCAACGTGCGCATTTCGAAGATCGAGATCATCGGCAGGAAGCGGATGAACAGAAATACCAGCGTCAGGAATAAGCCGAGAGTGCCGACAAACGTCGCCCAGTCCCAGACCGTCGGTAAATAATTGCCCCACGAGGAAGGCAGAAAGTCGCGATGCAAGCTGGTGATGACGATGACAAAGCGTTCGAGCCACATGCCGATATTGACGATGATGGCGATTACGAAAAGCACGATCGGGCTCGAGCGCACGCGATTTGACCAAAGCGCTTGGGGGACAATCACATTGCACAGGATCAACGCCCAGTATGCCGGCGCGTACGGGCCGAGGACGCGGTTGCGGCTGGTGTATATTTCGAATTCATTGCCGCTGTACCAGGAAGTGAACACCTCCATGAAGTATCCATAGGCGACGATCAAGGCGGTGGCGAGCATGATTTTCGCCATATTTTGCAAGTGCCGGTCGGTGATGAAATCCTGTAGGCCGTAGACGGCGCGCAGCGGGATCGCCAGTGTCAGTACCATGGCAAAGCCGGAGTAAATCGCCCCGGCGACGAAGTAAGGCGGGAAAATCGTCGTATGCCAGCCCGGGACAATGGCCACCGCAAAATCCAGGCTGACCACGGTATGGACCGACACCACGAGCGGCGTCGCCAGACCGGCGAGCAGGAGGTAAGCGGCTTCGTAGCGTTGCCAATGGCGCGCCGAACCGCGCCAACCCATGGCCAGCATGCCGTAAATCACTCGGCCGGCGCGGCTCTGCGAGCGGTCGCGCAGCGTGGCGAGATCGGGGATTAGGCCAACAAACCAAAACAGCAGAGAGATTGTCAGATACGTCGAGACGGCAAACACGTCCCACACCAGCGGGCTGCGAAATTGCGGTTGCAGCCCGAGAGTATTGGGGTAGGGAAACAACCAGTAAAACAACCATGGCCGGCCAAGATGAAGTATCGGGAACAATCCGGCACAGGCGACGGCGAACAGCGTCATCGCTTCGGCGAAGCGATTAATCGATGTGCGCCATTCCTGGTGCAGCAACAATAGAACTGCGGAAATCAGTGTGCCGGCATGACCGATGCCGATCCACCAGACAAAGTTGACGATGGCAAAGCCCCAGGCGACAGGAACGTTCACGCCCCAAATACCGATGCCCTTGACGAATAAATAGGCGATCGCGAACAGCAACATCATGAGCAGCGAGAAGGCGGCGCCAAAACCGGCCCACCAGCGAATACCCGTGGGCTGCTGCAGGACGATGGCACCAATTTTATCGCTGACCGAGGCAAAGCTGTGGCCCGGGGCGATGACCGCTGAGTGGCTTTGGGGTCTAACGGGTTCGAGATCGGCCATGCGAATTCACAATTAAGCGTTCAAATCGTTTAAGCGCTGTGCTCCGGTCAAGCCGGTCAACCCCAACCTTGATCCCCGCGTCGGGGCAAGGAAACGGAACGGAGCAAAACGGACACATTTTCTCCCCGGTTTCGGGAGAGAGTCCAGAGTGGGAGCACAGGTTGAACGGAACAACGCGACGGAAGGTTTGAACGGATATCAGGTCTGTTTCAATTCCGGATTCGGATTGCGAACCGCGGCGAGATAGGTTGTTCGCGGCCGGGTGTTGAGCTCTTCGAGCAAACTATAATTGCGCGGATCTTTTTTCAGCGCCGCGACTTTGCTCGACGAGTCATTGATATCGCCGAAGACGATCGCTTCGGCAGGGCAGGCCTGTTGGCAAGCGGTGACGATTTCACCGTCGCGCACGCGCCGCCCCTCCTTTTCGGCAGCGATTCTGGCGTGATTGATGCGTTGCACACAGTAGGTGCATTTTTCCATGACGCCGCGGCTGCGCACCGTGACATCCGGGTTGCGCATCGCTTTTAAGCTCTCGGTGTTCCAGTCGGAAAATTGGAAAAAATTAAACCGCCGCACTTTGTAAGGACAGTTATTGGAACAATAGCGCGTGCCGACGCAGCGATTATAAACCATGTCGTTGAGTCCTTCGGCGCTGTGGGCGGTGGCGGCCACCGGACAGACGACTTCGCACGGCGCATTCTCGCAGTGCATGCAGAGCACGGGCTGGACGTAAGTTTCCGGATTGTCGGGCTCGCCTTTGAAGTACGTGTCGATTCTCAGCCAATGCATTTCGCGCGAGCGTAACACTTCGCTTTTGCCGACCACGGGAATGTTGTTCTCGGATTGGCACGCGACAACGCAAGCATTGCAACCGATACAGGCATTGAGGTCAATGGAAATTCCCCAGGCGTGGCGATCGTACTTAAACTCGGGGTAGAGTGAAGCGGGCGCAGCTTCAGCCTTCGCGCTCTTGTGCTGCTGTTGAAGTTCCTGCTGGGTGGTCGCACGAATAACGTCGCGTCCGGCCATTGTGTGATGCAGCTGCGAGGAAGCGAGAGCATATTGCATGCCAGTGGCGCGGACCTCGACGCCGCTTGCCGACCACAGCGAGCGCGAGTCGCGCAATAAATAAG
>DASSGE010000238.1:0-2846 GCA_035693605.1 Binatia bacterium | reverse complement strand
TGTACCGCTGGGCGCGCCGCGTTCATAACCGGGCAGTCGCCCATCCGCACCGGACTGACGAAAGTCGGCCTGCCGGGCGCCCCCGAGGGGATGAAGAAAGAAGACCCGACCATCGCCACGCTGCTCAAGGGGCAGGGCTACATGACTGGTCAGTTTGGCAAGAACCACTTGGGCGATCGCGACGAGATGTTGCCGACCGCGCACGGTTTCGATGAATTTTTCGGCAACCTCTATCACTTGAACGCGGAGGAGGAGCCCGAGAACGTTGATTATCCCAAGGATCCCGAGTTCAAGAAACGATTCGGTCCGCGCGGTGTCATCCACAGCTTCGCCGACGGTCGGATAACCGACACGGGCCCTTTGACGAAGAAGCGCATGGAGACGATTGACGAGGAGGTCAACGTCAAAGCGCTCGACTTCATGGAGCGCGCCAAGAAGGCGGACAAGCCATTCTTTATCTGGTGGAACTCCACCCGCATGCACATCTTCACGCACCTGAAAAAAGAGTCAGAGGGGAAGACGGGACTTGGCGTCTATGCCGATGGCATGGTCGAGCACGATGGTCACGTCGGCCTTATCCTGGCCAAGCTCAAGGAACTGGGTCTCGAACAGAATACCATCGTCATGTATTCCACGGACAATGGCTCGGAATCTTTCTCCTGGCCCGACGGCGGCACGACGATGTTTCGTGGTGAGAAAAACACGCAGTGGGAAGGCGGCTACCGCGTGCCCACGCTGATCAAATGGCCAGGCGTTATCAAGCCTGGCACGGTGATCAACGACATCGCGTCGCATGAGGACATGCTGCCGACTCTGCTTGCAGCTGCTGGCGACACCACCGTCAAACAAGACCTACTAAAGGGGCGGACGGTCGGAAACATGGGCTACAAGGTTCATGTGGATGGCTACGACTTAATGACCGCGTTCAGGGGCGAAGCGGACTGGCCGCGCAAAGAGTTCATCTACTGGACCGACGACGGCAGCGTCGCGGCGCTGCGTTACGGTAATTGGAAGGCCACCTTTCTGCGGCAGGATGCTCACGGATTGCATGTCTGGCAGGAGCCTTTCGTTAAGCTGCGTGCGCCGATGCTGACCAATCTGCGCATGGACCCGTTCGAGCTCGCGCACCAAATCGGCATGGATTACGGGCGCTGGTTCGCCGAACATATGTTCATGATTGCCCCTGCGGCCGCCTATGTGGGACGGTGGTTGCAGAGCTTCCGCGAATTTCCACCCCGTCAAAAGCCGGGCAGCTTCAATCTCGATCAAGTAATGGAAGCTGTCAGCAGGCCACAGGGTGGCGGCAACTGACGACAGGCGGAATCGACGAATGAACATGTATCCGAGTCGCACTCGTTAAGAACGGGCAATGCAGGAAGGCGCGAGCTCGATCTCTATGCCGTGAAAGCGAAGCGAGGTGGCGAGGGCGGCAACCGCGTTCCCGCGATCGCCTGGATGCCGGGGAAAATCAAAGCCGGTGAAAGAAATCACGATATCGTCGGCGGTCTCGACCTGATGGCGACCTTCGCGAGTCTCGCCGGCATCAAGCTGCCGGAGCGGGACCGCGCCAATGTGCCGATGACGTTCGACAGCCACGACATGTCGCCGTTGCTTTTCGGCACGGGTAAATCTACGCGCAAGAATTGGTTTTATTTCACCGAGGACGAGCTATCTCCCGGCGCGGCGCGTGTTGCCCATTACAAGGCCGTGTTCAATCTGCGCGGCGACGACGGCGCGGTTTCGGGCGGCCTGGCAGTTGATACTAACCTAGGCTGGAAAGGCGCGGCCAAATATGTCGCCACCGTTCCGCAGGTTTTCGATCTCCTGGCGGATCCCCAGGAGCGCTACGATATTTTCATGAGCAATGTTACGGAACGGACCTGGATCATCCCGGGAATCTTGGGGCCGGTTAAAGAGTTGATGGAGACTTATATGAAGTATCCACCGCGCCCGCTGCAGAGCGAGGGCTACTCTGGTCCAATAACCATCACGAACTTTCAGCGGCTCGAAAGCGTGCGGGAGCAGCTGAAGAAACAGGGATTCACGCTGAACCTTGGCGGGCAATAATCAAAATAGGATTCAGCGCGGGCGCCCTCCAAAGAGCGCCCGCGCTATCCTCGATCCTCTGAGTGTCGGTCGAGATAATGACCAAACCGCAGGATCACGCGGAACCGCTGAGTGGCATGTCCGTTGACGAGTCTAACGCCGAGGCAAAGAAGTGGCTCTGCCGCCGCAAGCATCCGCGCTTCAAGCAGCTTTACAAGGACTTAATCTGCAGCCACTGCAATGGTTCATTAGAGTCAGGCTTGCGCGTGATTTTTTAGATTCACTTGTCGGGTTTAGCTAAAATTTTAAGCCAGGACTGAAAACTCATCAAGCGCCCACTCTCGACGTGTTCTCTGACCAAGTTTGACGATCCTCGATCCGTCTCGCCGTATGCCGCCAATACAGCTGCGGGATTGATATGCACGACATGTGTAAATAGCGGCGCGTTGTGTCGGCGTCGCTCGCAGGCTGCATCCGTGCCACTGGTGGAAGATTCAATCACGATGGCTCTGAGTCTGAGGACAAGCGCCGTCGAAATCTGACGCTTGTCTTATAGTGCAACATCGAAAACCTCTTTTGTTTGAAACGTGTGACGGGTATTCTCGTCACGCGGAGAACGAGTATAGTATGGATGTCGCCAAAGCCCTGCTTCCGGCCATTTCGAGCTGTAAATTTCCCGGTGGCTTCGGGCTATTGGACCAAGGTCCAATAGCTTGTTTTGCGCCGCTTCGATACAAATTTGTTCCAATCAGGGAGATCGGGATGAGTCATACGTCTTTACGACCAAGCCACGGGAGTGT
>DASSGE010000237.1:0-3079 GCA_035693605.1 Binatia bacterium | reverse complement strand
TCTCGGTCGAACCCAAACCGTCGAGAATGTCGACGCCGAAATGTTCGAACCAGCGCCGCCCGACTTCGGGCGGCAGCGCTTCGCCCGCCGATGTACAGCGGCGCAGGCTCGATTCTTCGCGCTTAGGCAGTTCGCTGCTAGCCAGCAGCGAGCTGTAAAGAGTCGGGACGCCATAGAAAATCGTCGGCCGGTGTTCTTTTAAAATCCGGCAAACCGATTGCGGTGTCGGCCGTTCGCTTAACAAAATCGTTGTTGCCCCCACCGACAGTGGAAAGCTCAAGCCATTGCCCAAGCCATAGGCGAAAAATAATTTGGCGGCGGAGAACACCACGTCGGTTTCGCGAATGCCAAGGATCGGTTGGGCGTAACATTCGGCGGTCTTGATCATACTCGACTGGACGTGGACGACCCCTTTGGGCGTGCCAGTGGAGCCGGAGGAGTAGAGCCAAAAACAAGCGTCGTCGGCCCGGGTCGGCGCGGCGGTAAACCGGTTTGACGCCTGGGCCAACAAATCGGCCAGCGTTGGATACCCGGATTCATTGGCACCGGAAACGACAACCTGTTTGACGAATGGCTGGTTGTTGAGGATCGGTTTAAAGACGGGCATGAGCGGCGCGGAAACAATCAGCGCCTGAGCCCTGCTGTCGCGCAGCATGAAATCGAAGTCGTTGGCGGTGAGCAGCGTGTTTACTGCCATCGGCACAAGCCCCGCTTTGATGGCGCCGAGGAAAACGGTTGGAAAGTCGATGGTGTCGAGCAGCGCGACCATGACGCGGGATTCCATCGGTAAGCCGAGGTCGGTGAGCGCATTGGCGGCGCGATTTACCCGCTGCGCCAATTCACTGAAGCTGTAGCTGCCCTGAGCGTCGATGTAGGCGATTTTATTTGGCCGCGCCGCGAGATTACGCTCGATCAGATCGACTGCAGCATTGTAGGGTTGTAAGGATTTCGGTTGTTCGGCCATAGTGGAAATCACTTTGTCCGCAGCGATGTTTACTACGGTTCGGTAGCGTTCGGCAACCGAGTAGATTGCTTTGCTGTTAAAGAGCGTTTACCACAGCGGGTTCATGAGTTTACGCCCGTTTAGTATGAAATTGCACGGCATCCCTCCACAGGCTATTTGATTGATCCGTCATGCCGGCACAGGCATCCAGGAAGAGAGGGGATGGATACCGGCTTTCGCCGGTATGACGGAAGCCTCGTGCCATTCTTCGCCCAGATCGCAGCTGTACATGTATTTTCACAGGACACAGAAAATACAGAGGGACCCTGTTGAGTAACTGGGATTCTCGGTATCAGCGTAAATAACCGCGCTCGCGGTAGAAGCGTCTCGCGCCAGGGTGCAGCGGCACGTCGAAAGGCGCTTCGGCGTCGTTACTGCATAGCTGCGCCATGTCGAGCTTCTTGAAATTGTCGGTTGGGATGACCTCTTTGCGAAGCTCTATCGCTTCGCAAAGCGCGTAGGCGACCTCGTTGGGCAGATCGGCATGAACGATCATCGGCCAGCCACTGAAATCGACGGTTGAGATATCTTCCTTCAAACCGCGGAAGCCGCAGCGCGACATTGCGCTGGCGCGGTAGCCGAGGGACTTGAGCTGCTTCAAGACGGCGCCGTCAATGGGCAGGTAGCGAAACCCGTTATCGATGGCGGTTTGGCCCCAGCTCTTGATCCCTTCGTCGAACACCGCATTTATGGTTCCGGCTTCGATGGCGGCGCGCCGGCGCGGATCGCTTGGCCGCGGCACCGAATCGATCTTACCGCGCCATTTTTTTATGTCGGCCAAGGTGAATCCGGCGGCTTTCAAAGTTGCCGAAACGGTGAACATGGTGGCACTGCCGGTAAGATCGCTTTTGGGCAAATCACCGGTCGAGACGCGCAAGGGGATGCGCTGTTGTTTGATTTGCGCCAGCGAAGTGATGCCGGTCGACTCATGGACGGCGAAGCCCATGACATCGAAGGAAGGGAAAGTGGCGATGGTTCGCAGCGGTCGCGCTTTTTTGAAAGGGCCTTTGCCGCGATAAGCCATAGTCAGCAGCGCCGAAGGATTGACCCATGCCATCGAATATTTTCCTTCGGCGACGGCGATGATTTCCGTGAAACTGCCGGTGGTAAAGGAAATCGCAACGCTGCTGCCGCGCTCACTCGGTTTCACCCCAAGCGAAAGCCGGAACACCCGGCCGACGCGGGAGTCGGTCTGTAATACGCCTTCGGCGGCGCGCTGGGTTTCATGCGACAACGAGGTGTCCCAAATCCCCGCGGCGATTTCCAACAATCCTTTAGCCCGCTGAATCCCGGCATTGTAGCGCTTGATCGCCATGTATCGACTAACCTCCAAAAGGAATTCGCTTTACCTTAATGGCGATCATGGAGAGAAACAACCGATAAAAGTTGCCGGGAACGCGACACAATGAACAGAGATTAGCTAATGAACGCAGGAGGCCGGCCGCAAGCGTTGTTGCGGCCGGCCTGGGTCTGAGGACGGAAAGAGCGATTAGCTTGCGCGGGTCTTATCTGACGGTTCGACGGGCGGTTTCGAGTCTGGCGCGGTCGTTGGCGAGTTCTTCACGGGTTTTGCGGATCTGTGCCACGTCGTCGCGCACTTCTTGACGGTCTTTTCTGATCTCCGTTTTGCTGGCGCCGCTGCGAATATCACGGCGCAGCTCGGCGCGATCTTTTTCCAACTCGGCGCGTTGCTTGCGCAATTGTTCTTGACCGGTCTTGATTTCACTGCGCGTGTCGCGAATGGTTTGATAGTCTTTGCCAATCTCAGGCTTGCGGTAATAGCCGCCATGGTCGCGAACCACAACTTCCCGGCGGACATGCTGGTGCGGCGGCACCGGTGCCGGTCTGCGGTAGGAATGGAAATGGCGCGGATAGCCGTCATGGTAGTGCCAATAGCCGGTCGAGGTCCGGGTCACGGTGCGGGCATATTGGTGCTCATGCCTGTTATCGGCGACGTGATCGTAGCGGCGATCTCGTCTGACATCGTCACTATCCCGATGCTTATCGTGTTTGTCCCAGCCTTTATGTTTACCGGGATGCTGGTCGAATACCGGGTGTTCTTTATCCGCGCTGGCT
>DASSGE010000236.1:0-5837 GCA_035693605.1 Binatia bacterium | reverse complement strand
GGATGCGCCAGGATCGGGTCGGTTGACATTGCGCGACGGCATGTCGGCCAGTATTCGCACCGCGCGAGCGAGCGACCAGGAAATGATGGCGAATTTTTTCGCTGCGCTGTCGAAGCAGTCGCGGCTGCGCCGTTTTTTCTCGCTCACGCCACCAGACACCAAGATCCTTAGCTCTTTTTGCGATACCAACGATGCGCGCAAGCAACTCACTCTCATTGTAACTCGATTAGAGGGAAACACGGAAACCATTATCGCCGTCGGTTCCTACGCCGTTAGAGACGCCAACGCCGCTGAAATCGGTCTGGCGGTTGCCGACGCGTACCAGGGCAAGGGCATCGGCACGCTACTGCTCGAACGTCTGGCGCTGATCGCCGCGACGCAGGGTATTCGTCATTTTTGGGCAATGACCATGTTCGAAAACCAACCCATGATCGAGGTTTTTCGTAGGTCGGGTTTCGAATGCCGAACTAAAGCGGACCAAGGCGTTGTTGAAATTGAACTGGATTTGACACCGAGCGCGGCTAGCGTCGAACACGCGCAGTTGCGCGACCGGGTATCGACGGTCGCTTCGCTGCGCCCGTTCTTTCAGCCGAGCGCGGTCGCGATTGTTGGCGCTTCGCGCAATCCAGCCAATATCGGCAGCAGGCTTTTACAAGCCGCCGTCGATGCCGGGTATCGCGGCGCTCTCTATCCGATCAATCCCAAAGCCGCCAGCATCGGCTCCCTGCGCGCCTATCCGTCGGTGCGAAAGATTCCGGAAGCGCCCGATCTAGCCGTGATCGCCGTGCCACGCAACACAGTCATGGAGGTTATCGATGACTGCGCCGCACGCGGGGTGCGCGCCGTGGTCGTCATCACTGCGGGATTTGCCGAGATCGGCGCCGAAGGCCGCGAGCTGCAAAGGCAGCTGCTGGAAAAAGTGCGTGGCCACGGTATGCGTATGATAGGGCCGAACTGCTTGGGACTATTGAACACCGATCCTACAGTGCGGCTGAATGCTTCGTTCGCCCCGGATTTTCCACCTCCAGGCCGCGTCGCTTTTTCGTCCCAAAGCGGCGCACTTGGCTTGGCGATCATGGCACTCGCGCGCCGGCGCGGACTCGGTCTGTCGAACTTCGTCAGTGTTGGCAACAAAGCCGATGTGTCGGGCAACGATTTGCTGCAATATTGGGAGCTGGATAGCCGCACCGACGTCGTTCTGCTTTACTTGGAATCGTTCGGTAATCCGAGAAGGTTCGGGCGCATCGCCAGCCGCGTCAGTCGCCACAAACCCATCGTCGCGGTAAAGGCAGGGCGAACCAAAGCCGGTAAACGGGCCGCCAGTTCACATACCGCGGCGCTCGCTGCCAGTGACGTTGCGGTGGACGCGCTATTCCACCAAACCGGCGTCATCCGCGCCGATTCTCTGGACGAGATGTTCGATCTTGCCGTGGCGCTAAGCACGCAGCCTTTGCCACCGGGCCGGCGCGTCGCCATCCTCACCAACGCCGGAGGGTTAGGCATACTGTGCGCCGACACTTGTGAAGCGAACGATCTGCGGGTCGAAGAATTGACCGAAACAACCAAAATGCAATTGAAAAAATTTCTCCCGACCACGGCAAGCGTGTCCAATCCCATAGATATGATCGCGTCGGCGTCCGCGGAACATTTTCGCGCTGCAACGGCGATCTTACTGCGCGATTCGCAAGTGGACGCCGTCATCGTCCTAACGATCCATGTCGGACTCGCTGACATCTCAGCGATTGCCCGAGGCATCTCTGCGGGTGTTGCCAGCGCACGCGCCGGCGGAGGCGCCGGCAAACCAGTGCTTACCTGCATCATGGACGGCGATAAAATATTTGATGGCGCGACAGTGAACGGCGAACACTTGCCAAACTACGCCTTCCCTGAAAACGCCGCGCGAGCGCTCGGCAAACTGGCAAACTATGCTCAATGGCGCCAACAGCCGGCGGGAGTGATTCCTGAATTCGACAATATTCACGCCCAGCCGGCACGCGCGCTCTGCGAAACTATACTACGAGATCGCGGCGCGGGGTGGCTCGGCGCCGACGAGGTGCGGACGGTTCTGAAAAACTTCGGCTTGCCGCTACCGCGCAGCGCCATTTGTCGCACGGCCGACGATGCCGTGGAAGCAGCGCGCGACATCGGTTTCCCAGTGGCACTTAAATTGGCGTCGCACGAGATCGTCCATAAGACCGACTTTGGCGGCGTTCAACTAAACCTCCATGACGCAACAGCCGTCAGTGATGCCTTTGCCTTCATTCGCGAACGTCTCGTCGAGGCGAATCGAATCGATGCGTTCGATGGAGTGCTGGTCCAACCGATGATCAACGGCGGTGTCGAGGTCATGGTCGGCGTCACCCAGGATCCATCCTTCGGTCCTCTGATCGGATTCGGCCTCGGCGGAATTCATGTCGAAATCCTCAAAGATGTTTGCTTCCGCGTCCCGCCTATCACCGATTATGATGCCAAGGAAATGATTCGTAGTATCCGCGGCTATCAACTGCTCGAAGGTTATCGCGGCCATCCCCCGGCCGACATTACCGCGCTCGAAGAGCTGCTGCTGCGCATCGCCCGCTTGGTAGAAGAGATTCCGGAACTTTTAGAGTTGGATTTGAACCCGGTGGTCGCCCTCCCGCCAGGACAAGGCTGCTGGGTCGTCGACGCTAGAATTCGCCTCGCCTGATCCAGGCGTTTCGGCTGGTGACAGCATCAAATCCGACCAAGTCTTCAGCGCTGACCCAACTAGACCGAAGAGAACATTTCCACACCACTACCCAATCGCATTACGAATCTGCTCAGGCGGTCATTTGACGATCAACACCGGGCATTCGGCGTAGCGCAAGGTTCGTTCCGCCACACTGCCCAACAGCAACCGGCGCAACCCGGTGCGACCATGACTGCCCATGATAATCATCGCAGCTCTCAGCTTCTTGGCCTGGCGCACGATCACCGCAGCGAAGTCGGTACCGCGCGCTAATATCAGCTTGCACTCACCATTCTTAATGCCT
Source organism: Binatia bacterium (assembly GCA_035693605.1). Lineage (GTDB taxonomy): Bacteria > Desulfobacterota > Binatia > UBA9968 > UBA9968 > DP-20. The sequence goes on along the minus strand of DASSGE010000236.1, from coordinate 2,826 downwards.
TTGCGCTTCGCCAATTTGGCAAAGCGGTCGCGTGCGTCTCGTTCCATCAATCCGTAAAAGTCGAATTGTCCACCGGTGGGAGGATAGATGAGTTCCGCGGGCACGACGTTCAACGCGACAAGCTGCGCTTTACTGTCGCGCGCCGAGCGCCGCGCGTAATCGAACGCTTTTTCCGACCCGCGAGAAAAATCAATCGGCACGATATAGATTTTCGATCTTGCCATAACCCACTCCTCACCGCCGTGCTAGCGTAATCCCGCTAATTCTTGCAGCACATGCCAGTTCTGTAAGCGATCTTGTTGCGTTAGTAGCAGCGCTTCCGATGGATGGCCGTCGCGATCGAACTGTTTGGCGAATCGCCCTTCGGTACGAGCGAAGTCGATAAAAGTATACGGTCGATCGCTTTGCGGCGGAGTCCACCAATCTTCCTTCTGCGCCGGATTGCCGACCAGGCTCAGGCGCTGGCGAATTTTGTCGCCCTTGCGCGGATCATAAATAAAAAGCGGAAAGGTGCGGCTTTCCACCGCCAGCTTGGCTTGACGCGCTGAATTGCAGTCGGGAACGCCATGCTCCGGCTGGCAAGTTGTGTAAACATTGATCACCGCGGGGCCAGGGTAGTCGTTGGCTTCGATGATCGCCTTATAAAAATGATTAATATGCGCTGCGGTGGTCTGCGCGACAAAAACATCGGGATGGGCCAGACAAAGCTGCGACAGTTCCTTGCGCCGCTCGCGCTTGCCACGGCCCTCTTTACCGAATGCTGCCATCTTCGCGTCCTGCGCGGTAAACGAAGCGGTCGAAGCCTGACCGCCGGTATTGGAATAGACTTGAGTGTCGAGAACCAGCACCTTGATATCCATGCCGCTGGCGAGCATCCGGCTCAAGGACTGCAAGCCAATGTCGTACATCGCGCCGTCGCCGCCCATGACCCAAAGCTTTTTGTACTCCCAGCCGCGTTGATTCCAGCGAGCACGGACGCCCATCGCATCTGCCGGCGCATTTTCGAACAGCGAATTGGTCCATGGCACGATGTAAGGATTGTACGGGTAGGTCGAGCCGTAAACCGTATTGCACCCTGTGGCGGCGACGATACCGATGTTCTCCGGTCCGTGAACAAAGCCTGTCGCGGCGAGCATCATGCGGATCGCCGTCGCCTCGCCGCAGCCCATGCACGAGCCGGCGCCGCCGACGTAGAGCAAAGCTGCCTGTTCGGCGAGCATGAAGTCCGCGAGGGCTTTTTGGTTGATATATTCTTCCGGGGTCGGGCCGATCTGGCGGAACAGATTGAATGCCGAGCGATAACGCGGCAAGGTTGTCACGTCTTTGGGCACCATCTTGAGAGCGTGATAGTCAAGCTCGTCGCAAACCTGCACGCATTCCGCACAGCCCTTACACTTGGTCGGGTCAATAAAGATGCCGAACAACGCCCCTTCGTCACCCTTCTTAGCCGGGACGTCAAAGTATTTCTTGGTCCGCGCCCAGTGCGAACCCACCCATGCCCGTTCTTGGTCATCGGTTATCTCACCGAGGGCTTTAGCGACTTTGGATTCCGGAATCGCTTTGCCGAGTATCGCGGTATCCGGGCACTCGGTGACGCAGCTCATGCAGCCGACACATTTTGAAAAATCGAATTCGGGGATTTCCGGCGCGATGTAACTGAAATCGCGCAGCGCCCCCGTACCGGCGGGAATCAAACTGCGCGCCACGCCGAGATCGGCAGGCAAAACCGCTGAGCCCTTGCCCTCTTGATAGGCGCCGATCACGCGCCGGTTAAAGTCATCAACATATTTATCGAGATCAAGTTCGATCAGATGGCTATCCGCAAAGGTCGCTTCATGGGTCTCCATTGCGGTGCCGGGCTGTTTGATGCCTTGCGTGCCGATCGGCTCGCGACCTTCGGACTCCAGGGGGTTAAATACGGCGTCTTGTTGTGCCATGGTTATTCCTCGCCGATTGACTTGTCACCGACATGCTTGGCTAGGTCTGTCACCGAGAGAATGCCGATCGGTTTTACAGGGTCGCTCGTATTCTCGACGACGACCAGGCGATGAATATGCTTTTCATTGAGCATCTGCACGGCTTCAGTGACCGTCGTATCGGGTGAAACGCTGATCACTGGTTTGGTCATTAAATGCTCGGCGTTCAAACCGCGCCAATGTTTCATATACGGTTGCACGAAGCGGGCATTGATCAAATCCGTGCGCGAAATCACACCGACGGCAGCGCCATGCTGATTCACCACCACCAGCGCGCTGATGTCATTGGAATCCATGGTTGCGGCGACTTCAGCCACCGGCGTTTCCGGCTGACAAGTAATTACGCCGTGGTGCATCCAGTTTCCGACCCTTACTTCGCTCATAGCTTAAATCCTTTGTTCAAATTTCAAGGGTTCAATCGACTCGCACCGCCTTGAACACTGCCGGCTGAATTCGAGAGCCAGCCCTTCACGCCGCGGCAACCATTATGTCCTGTGGGATTTCGAACACCTCGGTTCTGCCCCGGGTTACCGCCGCGAGATTTTCCTGAACAACTTTGTCGCCGCGCTTGCCGAAGAACTTGCGCAGCGATTTTTCTACTGTGGCATCGATTGCAGCGTCACTGAGACCTCGCGCTTGAACAAACGGCGCTACTCGCAGAAACACGCCGAGCAGGACAATACCTTGCATCCGCTGCGCCAGTTCGCGCTGGCTGCTCACGTCCTGGGCTACTTTTACCGCGTCAAGCGCCAGCACGCGGATTCGGTTTTCACGAATAAACCTCCGCGCGCTCGGTGGGATAGTCGACCAGACCAGGTTTGGATCGCGGCTCGGATGCTGGATGAAGACC
>DASSGE010000235.1:0-3459 GCA_035693605.1 Binatia bacterium | reverse complement strand
TCCACACCATTCTCGATCACGTCGTCGCCAATCCCCTCGCCGAGCTTCCTTACTTCCTGGCAGAAATTTTCCCATTCAGTGGACATTGTTGAAACTAGCGCCGACCGCTCGACTCGGTCGATATGCGGCCGGTTTACAAACCAGCCCGGTGTTTGTGAAATCTTGACTTCCCTCTATGAACATGATTTTTCTCTAGGTTCTTACAGAAGTTTTGGGAGGACCCGTATGGCGAAAATGCTGATAGCCGGTGAATTGGTGGATTCCGAAAGCAAAGAAACCACCACCATCAAAAATCCCGCGACTGGTGAAGTCGTCGATAACGTTCCCAAAGGAAACATTAATGATATTCGGCGTGCCATTGGTGCCGCTAAAGGCGCATTGAAAAAGTGGTCGACCATGGCGCCGTCGAAACGCGGCGCGGTCCTGCTCGCGGCCGGACACACGATTCTGCAACGAGAAAAAGAGCTCGCCACATTGCTGACCAAAGAACAGGGCAAGCCGATGCGCGAGTCGATCCTGGAAATTCGCCGCTTCGTTCACACCCTCGATCATTACGGCGGTATGGCGAAAACCATGCGCACCAGCGCGGTCATGCTCGACACCGGCCGCCATGGCATAGTCATGCGCAAACCTCTAGGGGTATGCGGTTCGATCGTCCCGTGGAACTTTCCCGTATCCTTAATGGGCAACAAGCTCGGCCCGGCTTTGCTCGCGGGCAATTGCGTTGTCGTCAAACCGGCCGGCACCACGCCGCTCACCGATTTGGCCACCTGCGAGATTATCGACAAGGCGATCCAAGACGCCGGCGGGCCCAAAGGCGTCTTAAATTGCGTTACCGGTCCTGGCAGCGTGGTCGGCGAAGAATTGCTGGTCAACCCAACGGTTCGGAAGATCGGCTTCACTGGCGCCACTGACACGGGCCGCCGGGTTATGCAGTCAGCCGCCGCTGACTTCAAACACGTTACCTTGGAATTGGGCGGCAGCGACCCGATGATCGTCTGCGACGACGCCGATATCGATCGCGCCGTCAGTGCGGCGTCGGTCGGTCGTTTTTTCAACTGCGGCCAAGCCTGTTTAGCCGTAAAGCGGCTCTATCTGTTCGACAGCATCGCAGACGATTTTATTTCTAAACTCGCCGACAAGGCGAAAAAGATCAGCGTCGGAAACGGACTGAAGCCCGGCGTCCTAATGGGTCCGTTGCATACAAAGGAGCAACGCCAGGAAGTTGAAGAGCAAGTTGAAGACGCAGTTAAGCGTGGTGGGAAACTGGTCTTCGGCGGCAAACGTCCTACGGGCGACGATTTAGACAAAGGATTCTATTTGCAGCCAACCATCGTTGCTGACGTCGATCCGGCGTCGCGCATGATCCAAGAGGAAGTCTTCGGTCCTGCGCTGCCAATCGTACGTGTGAAAACGCTCGACCAGGCGATTGAACACGCCAACAGCTCGATCTTCGGCCTCGGCTCTTCGATCTGGACCCGCGATATCAACCGTGCCATGTACGGCGCGGAAAACATTGAAGCGGGTTACACCTGGGTCAACTCGGCACAAATCATTTATGACGAACTGCCCTTTGGCGGCGTCAAGCAGAGCGGCTTGGGCAAGGAACATGGTGACGAAGCGATTGAACACTACACCGATTCCAAATCGGTGGTCATCGCTACCGACGTCGGTGGAGAAATTATCGGCGGAGAATAAGCCATCGACGACTACTCAAGTTAAATATTCCAGATTCCAAATTTGGAATATCGAATTGGGGATCATTGAATTGCGACCATGAATGTAGACTTGCCAGAAATCTACAACGCCGCCACGACCTTTGTGGATGAAAACATCGCACAGGGCCGTGGCGGGAAAGTCGCAATCTACTATCAAGATCAAAAAATCACCTACCAACAAGTTTTCGAGAACGTCAACCGCACCGGCAATGCGTTAAAGGATCTCGGCATCGAGATTGAAAACCGCGTCCTAGTGATTTTACCGGACTCGCCCGAGTTCGCTTACTGTTTTTTTGGCGCGATCAAGATCGGCGCCGTCGCCGTGCCGACCAATCCTTGGATGTTCGCCAAGGATTACGAATACTTAATCAACGACAGCCGGGCCCGTGCTATCATCGTCCATGAATCGAGCCTGCCCGAGATCGAAACAATTTGGGATCGTACACCGTTCCTGAAGCATGTCATCGTCGTCGGCACGCCCAAGGGTAGGGCATTGCCCTACGAAAATCTGATCGCCAAAGCATCGGACAAACTCGACGCCGAGAAAACCTCGCGGGACGATGTGTGTTTTTGGGGCTACACCTCCGGCAGCACAGGCAACCCGAAGGGCGCAGTGCATTTGCAGCATGACATGATCACGATCAGCGATCTGTTCGTGAAACCTGTGCTGCAAATGAACGAGACCGATCTGTGCTTTTCGGCCTCGAAAATGTTTTTTTCCTACGGCTTGGGCAACTCGCTCTACTTCCCCTTCCGTTTCGGTGCCTCCACCGTGCTCTGGCCAGAGAAGCCGGATCCGGAAAAGATTCTCCAGGTCATCGAAAAATACAAACCGACGTTCTTTTTCTCAGTGCCGACGCTGTTCGCCCGTTTCCTGCGCATCGACAAAAAATACGATCTGAGTTCGCTGCGGATTTGCTTGTCCTCTGGCGAACCGCTGCCACCCTCGCTATTTTACCACTGGAAGGAACGCACCGGCATGGAGTTGCTCGACGTCGTCGGTTCCACCGAGGCGACCCATGATTTCTTAGCCAATCGGCCGGGACGGGCCAAGGCTGGCAGTAGCGGAGAGGTAACGCCGGCGTTCGAAGCGAAAATCGTCGATGATGGGGGTCACGAAGTACCGATCGGCGAAGTCGGCAACCTGCTGGTCAAAGGCGACGCCACCGCACCGTTCTACTGGAACAAGCATGAGCAGACCAAGCGCATGATGCTGGGAGAGTGGCTCAAGACCGGCGATACCTATTATCGCGACATCGAAGGCTTTTATTGGTACTGCGGCCGGTCGGACGACATGATGAAAGTCGGCGGTCTGTGGGTTTCACCGATCGAAATCGAAAATACTTTGATGGAACATCCGGCAGTGCTCGAAACCGCCGTGGTGAGCGATGTGGATGCCGATGGTCTACTCAAGCCCAAAGCCTACATTCTGCTCAAGAGCGAATACAAAGCCGGCGACCCGTTGAAGGTCGAACTGCAAAATCACGTCAAGGCTAAATTACAGCCCTATAAATATCCGCGCTGGATCGAATTCGTCGACGACTTACCGAAAACCGTTACCGGTAAGATTCAAAGATTCCGCCTGCGAGCCAACAAAAACTGACATCGAGCCGCGATCGTCCAACATCTGCCCGACATTCTCTGACAAGGAGTGACCATGGCCGCCAGCATAAAAGAGCTGAAAGAAAATCTTGCTTACTCGTGCAACATCCTCGCAAATGAAGGCCACTGGGATAACATC
>DASSGE010000234.1:0-2164 GCA_035693605.1 Binatia bacterium | reverse complement strand
GCGCGATTTTAAGGCGCTCGAAGCGTCGGTTCGGCGGCGAATCGCGCGGCGGATCGATTCGTTGGCAGAGAACCCATTCCCATCCGGTATCACGAAACTCGAAGGCGAAGATGGGCTTTACCGCTTGCGCGTGGGCGACTACCGGGTGCTCTACCAAGTGCAAGGCAAAGTCCTGGTGGTTTTGATCGTGGGCGTGGGTCACCGGCGTGAGGTTTATCGGCGGATCGGAAATAAAATGCCGCGAAGATTCGACACCACTGAAGCCCGTTCAAGGTTCAACGTTCAAAAATTCAAGGACGGATGGCCTGGGCCCGAGGATGTGGGCCCTGAAAACGAATCGAACTATTGGACGAACTTTGAACGCTTGAACCTTTGAACGATCCAATCAGCGAGAATTGGCAATCGCCAATCAGTTCTTCGCGGCGGGCGTCGCGGCCGTGGTTGCGGCGTTTGTCTGCTCCGCAAATAACGGGCAGTCGCGCGCGAGTTTGCTCACCTGGCGCGATGCCACCACGCGCTGTTCCCTGACATAGGACTCGTGGTTGTCTTCGACATCGCCGAGCCGATAGAGGTAATTGACCATGATCCCGGCGCAGCGCTTCAAGCCCCGCGGTGAAATATCGGCAAGCCAATTGATCCGTTCAAGCTGCGCGCCGTTGCCGAGGTGAAATCGCGCCACCGAGTCGGCAGGCTCCGGTCCTTGCTTTACCCAAAGTAAATAATACGCGCACAACGACAGCAGATCGGCCTGCAGGCGAGCGCTATATTTGCGTTTGAACCATTGGTCGTCCTCGAGCCATTTGAGCGATTCGCTGACGGCCCGACCGGCGGCGCTCGCTGCCAGCCGGTCTTTGACCGAGGCGAGCCAGGCGCCGAAGCCGGGCACCGGCGACAAGGTGGCAAATTGCCTGATGCGCGGAAACTCCTGGCCGAGATCCTGGGCCACCCTTTTGATCAGCATATTGCCAAACGGTATGCCGCGCAGCCCTTCCTGACAGCTGGTGATCGAGTAGAACATCGCGGTGTCCGCGGCTTCCGGATCCGTCACCGGGGAATCCAGATCGAGCAGCGGTTGCACCGCCGCGCTGATCCCCTTGGTCAGCGCCACCTCGATGAAAATGATCGGCTGCTCCGGCAGCGCCGGATGAAAAAAAGCGAAACAACGGCGGTCGGCTTCCAGACGCCGGCGCAAATCCGTCCAGCTGGCGATTTCATGGACGGCTTCGTAGTGAATCAGCTGTTCGAGGATGATCGCCGGTGTACGCCAGTCGATGCGCTCGAGCTTGAGAAAGCCGGGATTGAACCAGGAGCGGAATAGTTGAACCAGGTCGGCGTCGATGACCCGCCACTCTGGATGCGCTTTGAGCCCTTTCAACACGCCGCGCCGGATCGCCACCAGGGTGGCTGTGCCGCCGGGCGCCATGTTCAGGCGATGAAACAGCTCCTGGCGCGGCGGCGCGACGACGCGCTGCATTGCAAGCAGGTTTTCTTGAGTCGGCTGAGCGCGGTAACCCTCGGCGGCGCGCATGACCTGGCGCGGATCGGGTGAGAACTCCGCCACCAGCATGTCGAAGAAAAGCGCCATCCCGGCTTCGGAAAGCTCGTCGCAGGCGGCGACCGCCGCGCGCGCATGCACGGCGCCGGAAACCTCGCCGCGGTCCGACATCAGCGCCTGGCAGAGTTCGATAGCTTTCCTTGCCTGGCGAGTAAGACGCGCCCGTCCGCTCGGATTGGCGGACACGATCAAACGTTTTAGAAATGAAGCGGCGTCCATGGGCAACTCCTGATCCAAGCCCTCGCCAGCCAAAGTTTGCAAGAAAGCGCGCGCGCGTTCAAACCCCGGGCGAAAATATTTACCGCCGCTCCCCTTCTTCAGGAAAAACTACCGTTCCAATTGTTCCAATCGTTCCAGTCGTTCCAGCGACTGCGTTGGTAGTTCAAGGGTTCAAGGTTCAAAAGTTCAACGACATACTCCGAAGATACTGTTCCAACGTGCCTCGACGGCAAACGGCATCACCGCGGGTTGGACTTTCGGTGAAATTCTCGGCAGATCGAGAGCGGCGCGCAATCAACTGGCGGCCGACGTCTCGGGTTGGCGTTGCAGCAGGTGGAGACGGTGCACGATCGCTCGGTTCAATTCCGGCGTTGCGATCGGCTGGGAACT
>DASSGE010000233.1:0-6115 GCA_035693605.1 Binatia bacterium | reverse complement strand
TGACGTGTCATCACTGCTACGCGCTGCCGTCTCGCGCTTCACCTGGGCGACAACGAAACGCCAAGCAAGGAAAGCTCGCGTATCGAGCCGTGACCGCCAGGATCGGCCACCAACGATCTCGCCGAAAACAAACTTATTGCTTCCGGCTCATCCGGGCCGTGCACCCGCCTGCGATCGATCGAAACTGGCTCGCGCAGCGGACGAAAAACGACTGCACCCTAGGGGTGCCGTGCAGCCGCTACTTTTTTGTTTCAAGATGATTCCTTCCGGAGTTTTGGAAAAACCGCGGAAGAACTTCCCAAGATTGAAATTCTTACGCGGTGGTTTCAGCCTAAAAATGGCCAAATTGCTTCGAATTGGCTGCATGCTCGTTTGGCAACGACGTTGCTTAATCAATTTACCAGGAGGTGCACAGTATGAGTGAGGAAACGCCACCGGTGCAGGAAACGCAAACTCGTCTTCGAGCAGGGCTCTTCTAGTTTGTCGATTGTTGGATGTTACGCCTTCACGCAAGACCCCGAAAGGTTTGACGCTGCTAGATAGCGCCGGGTAATCGAGGCTAAACACAAACAAGGAATGCACGGACCACAGAGACGCTCTGCAGAGAGAGTCGAAAATTAAAATTAAAAAGGCAGACTGGGCGCGATGCCGCCCCGAACAGGGCTTCCGAGCTAGAATGGAAGCCCTGTTTTGTTTAGAGCATTCGAATTGCAGTGCGACGGCAAGATCATAAACGCACGGTTACGGCGCCCGTTATCGCAGCCGAGCCGTTCGAGATCAAGCCAATCGATGATTCTCCGGCTACACCGACCAATCTGTTTTCGCCGCCAGTGCTTGGCCCGACCTTTGCCATTAACATCGTTTACTCGCAGCGTCCTTTGACCGTGGCGCGAGCCAATCGGAAAGGAGAATGGCAATGCCGCACGCCGATCTGGCAAAAATTTATCAGTGGAACTTCCGGCCGCAATTCCCCGTCCGGCCGAGTTGGTTTACTCACTGGCCCGGTGAAAACCGTATCGCTGTAACCTTCAACATCATGCATGAATGGGAGTCCGCGCCGCGCTCGAACGCGATCCGCAAGCGCGAAATCAATCCGGGAACGGCCGCTATCGATTTCCTCGCTCTCAGCGCGCGCGAATATGGTGCCAACTTTGGCTTTCAAAGACTGCTCAATCTCCTGGAGAAATACGACATCAAAGCGACCGTGCTGAGCAGCGGTCTGATGGCGGATCTTTTCCCCGACACGTTGCGACAAGCATCTGAACGCGGGCACGAAGTCGCCTGCCACCACTGGGATCAGAGCCGTCACCCGATCGATTACCCCACCCCGGAAGAGGAGCGAGACGCGATCGAGAGATCGATCGCCGCCATCGAAAAAGCCACCGGAAAGCGCCCTCTGGGTTATATGTCCCCCGGACCCCGTCCCAGTCCATTCACGTTGGAAATTTGCGCAACCTTGGGCTTCTTGTGGAACGGCGACTACGGCAACTCCGATGTGCCCTACCAAATCGATGTGAAGGGTAAAAAACTAATCTCCATCGGATACGTTCGCCCCGCCTATACCGACAACGATCTGTTACCCTTGGGGTTGGCCGGCGCCTTCCAACAACTCAAAGATGAATTCGCCGCGCACTATGACGAGAGCGCCGTGCATCCGATGAAATTTCGCTACGCCATGCACAACTTCACCGGCGGCCGGCCCGGATTGGCGAAAGTCTTCGAAAGATTTCTCGAACACGTGAAAAGTCATCGAGGGGTGTGGTTTTGTCGCTGCATGGACATCGCCGAATTTTGGGCGGACCGTGATCGCGAGTAAACGCCGCAAAGCCGCCGGAGAATCGAATGGCGGTGGCAGAAAAGTTTGGCGATCGAGCAAATCTAGATGGCCTTCATGGAAGAGTGGCGCCGCGATGCCAGTGAGCGCGGTTAGCCCTATTGGATTTTCAGGCGGTCACGTAGCCCCCAGGAACGTGATTGCACAGCTGAGCCTCTGACAGAACGGAGGTGATGCTAAGACACGTGGCCGACCGCCGCGAACTCTGCGCCTCCGCGGCGCATATTTCTGTCTTTGCTCCGACCACAACGAGCTTTAGCGCGCCGGCACGCCGCTGGGATAGAGCTGTTTCACCAAACCTTCATCGATGATCTGTTTCATGAAACGGTCGTCGATAAACTCACTAACGAATTGTTCGGCGGGCCGGCCGGTGACGCCGAGATGTTCGAGCACCATGCGGGTGCCCTCGACGCTCGGCCGCGGCACGAGCTCCATGTAGCTGGTATCGGCGTCGTAGGCATGCTGCAAAACGCCCGGGTCGGAGACCCGGGTGTACTTTTCCAACACCGCCTTAGCCTCGTTGGGGCGCCGTCTGATATAGGCGATTGCCTCGGTAATACCGGCAACGAAACTGCGCATGCGCGCCGGCTGCTTGGCGATATACGGCCGCATCACCGCACTGCAATTGCCGATGTAGGGGATGTTCAAGTCGCCCAATTCCAACAGCGCTTTGAAGCCCGCTTGGGCGGCCTGCAAATCGTTGGGCGAACTAGCGAAGATAGCCTGCACTCGGCCGTTGACCAGAGCGGCAAATGCCGCGCTGGTCGAGCCGCTGTAGATCAGCGAAACGTCCTGCCCCGGCTTGAGGCCTTGGCGCGCCAGAAACAGCTTGGCGGCAAAATCGCTCGCCGAACCGGGATTGGCGACCGCGAAAACTTTGCCGCGCAGATCAGCGAGCTTTTGAATCGCTGGCACGACCATGATCTTAGAGGTGAGTTTATGCGCCGCGCACGACGTGATCGCAACATCGCCGCCGCTCAAGCGCATCTGCACCAGGGGCGGACCAGCGGAAAAATAGATCTGGATTTCCCCAGCCAAGAGCGCCGGACGGCCGGCTGCACGCGGCAAATAAATCGGTTTGACCTGCACGCCATGCTTATCGAACAGCTTGGCCTCGGCACCAACCCACAGCGGCAAAATCGACCCCGACAGCGTCCCATGGCCAACCAGCAGCGTCGGCCGCTCCTGCGCATGTGCCGTCGCAGAGACGAGGACGGCGAAGAGAATCGCGATGCAGTTAGCGGCAGCACTCCGGCATTTCATGATCAACCTCCGTTGTCTGCTGTTTATCACATCTCGGGCCGGACGAAATGTCTTTTTATGCACAAAGCCGCGCCCGGTTCCACTCACCGTTCGGATAAGTGGCCGGGCGCTGCTCTAACTTAAGCGGTTGCTTGTCAACCAATCGACTGGAAGTTGAGGATCTGGGTCAAGATGGTTTCCAGGATAGACGGGTTTCCGTCGTCGGCGAAGCGACCATAGCGATGGCGGCTGTTGTAGCCGTCTTCGTAGCCGCGCCGGAAACCTTCGCGAAAGTAGTAGTTGTAGTCGTCGCGATCTACGTAGAAACCATTGTAACCGTAATTGGCATCGCGATACGCGTAACAGTCTTCGTAGTCGTAACTCCAACGGTCGTCACGGTCGGCCCCACCGGCGCGAAAGCCTTCCTCGTAACCATAGTTCACGGCCTGACGCAGCATCTTGGCGCCGTACTCGTTTATATCGTAGTAGCGGCCGGCGCGGTGATAGCGATAGATCGGCGGGGTGTAAAAATACGGGTCGCGATCGTAGTCGAAGCGATGATCGCGCCAGTAGATTTGCTGCTGGCGACGGCGCTCTAAATATTCCTGCTGGAAGCGGTACTGCGCCAAGCGCTTCTGACGCTCAAGCACCGCGATCCGCTCTCGCGCCAGGCGCTCCTGCTGGGCAAGATATCGATTGTACTGATCGAGGCGTTGCTGCTGTTGCCGAACGAGTTCCTGCTGGCGCTGCTGCGACAAACGCTGCTGCTGTCGCTGTTGTTCCTGGACCTGCTGCTCGTGCCTCTGCTGTTGCGCGCGCTGCTGCTGAATTTGCTCCTGCCGCTGCTGCTGCGCGCGCTGTTGCTGGAGCTGGTCTTCCTTCTGCCGCTGTACGCGTTGCTGCTGCAGCTGTTCTTGCCGTTGCTGCTCCGCCCGTTGCAGCTGCAGCTGTTCTTGCCGTTGTTGTTCCAACCGGTGCTGCTCAACTTGCGCTGCTTGACGTTCAACCCGCTCTTGCTGCTGTTGCCGCACGCGCTGCTCTCTCTGCTCCTGGGCTTTTTGCTGCGCGCGCTCGCGCTGCTCCTGGCCGTGGTTTTGTACGGGCGGGGCTTTTTGCTGCGCGCGTGGTTTTTCGACTTCTTGGGCTTCATGCTGGTCGCGCCGTTGCTCTTCCCGCGGTCTGTCAGCGGCGATGCTGACCCCCGCCGAGGACAGAGTGCTGATGACGATCGCCAAAACGATCTGATCCAAGATTTTACTTTTCATGTTCTCCTCCTGAATACTCGGGCCGGAAACGTTGCCGAACCCTTACGACTGTTTATACGAGCCACTCGAACGAAGTATTCGCGGCGCTTAACAAAGAAATTTGCCAAAGCGCGGGTTGGACGTAAGTTCGCGAAATCTCGCTAATTCTGGCGAGACGCAGCGGCGGGTTGCCTGGTCGTGGGTGGTTTCTCGGTGATCTGAGCGAAACAACCGAGGCTTGTGCGCAGGGCGCGGCCCTGCGCATTTGCTGTTTTTACCGTTCGAAAAACTAGGCTGGTCCAGCGGATTCCTGAAACAAATAGTGACCGAGCTTAGCCGTGCCTAACCGGTGTGCGGCACGCGCTTCAGCGACGGCCGCCAATGGCCGCGGCTGCTTGCAGCTTCGTCGTCGCGCGGAAATGTCGACCGCACTCGTGTCTGGCTTTCTTGCAAGTCTTTGATGGAACGCTCATGCGGTTGCTCGAAAACCTGCGGATGGGTTTGGCGGAAAATCCAATAGGCGCCGAACGCTATGAAGGCAATGATGGCGAAACATAGCCAGAACCCCCAAAGCCAAATCGGCTGCCAGAGCAACTTCGATTCGGCGCTGGCGACTCTTATCTGCAAATCGCCGCTGGTTTTCTCGAGCTCGCCGATCCGTGCCGCCTTTTTGCCCAGCTCTTCTTCGAGCGCTTTACTCTCTCCATAAGAGCGAAGCGGCAGTTTCAGCTTCTGTCCGATTTGGAGATTGCTTTGCGAAACCCCGGGATTAAGGCTTCTAATTTCTTCTTGGGGAATCTCGAGGGTCATCGCAATAATCTCGAAATTGTCGCCGGGTCTGACCTTCCAGGTTTGACTATCAGGAGCCGCTATTAACGGCGCAGCGACAAAAAGACAAGAAAGTATAAAAAGACGAAAAAGAATTCTATCCATATAGCCCCCTTTCTCGCAAAGAACGGCGCGCCCGATTGCGCCATAAAAGACTAGCAGGCGGATGGGTGCTCCGCTATGCCCCTTTTGCCGATCATCGGTCGAGACCTGAAAATATTTTCAGGTCTCGAAATATCCACTGTTAATCGAGGCTACTGTTTAGGCTCTGTGGCGGCTTCTTCGCTCGCCAGGCGCTTTAGTTCGAAGTGCGTCGAATGAAAGAAATGGTCGAGCGAATAGCGCAGAAAGAAATAGTCAGCGTGAAAAAAATCATAAAGCGTCGGTAGGTTTGGGTTTTGCGCGGCGCCTTAACTCCCTGAGTTCCGGTATTTCGCGCAAATACTTGCGCACCGCGTCGAGCTTCAATCGCTGCATGGCGTCATAATCTTTGTTCGACTCGAACGCCTTCTCAACTTCATCGAGGCGCCGCTGTAAACGACGGCGGGCTTTCTCCAAACGATAGTCGGAGAGCGATCTCGGTGTGTTAGCTGACCTCATGTTTTGCCCCACGCGGACAAACTTCACGACGAAAAAGCGAGCGGGAGTTATCACGGCGCCACTTTCGGATCGTCATTGGCTGTTCGAGTATTGCGACTATCGAGTAAACAGTTCGACTAGCCGCGCGCGTAGCCAGCAACCCTGAATTGAATACTCAATGATGTTAGCTCGAGAAATGCTGACTACGTCCAGGGTCAGAGTGCCGAAGAAATTACAAAGCGGCTTAGAGCAATCGAAGTGCCAGCTGGTAAGTCAGCGATAGTTGAGGGCAAAGTAAAGGAGAATATGTTAACAAAGTTTGCACATTTTACCAGCACGGTGGTTGGCCGTTAAACTACCGAGTGTAAATACAAATTCGCCAAACCAG
>DASSGE010000232.1:0-5541 GCA_035693605.1 Binatia bacterium | reverse complement strand
AACAGCTCAACACGGGTGTGAAACGCCGACGCGAGCACAGCGACGAAGGTTTTCAACGAGTGCAATATCCGGGGAGCGTCACCTCCGCCCGGCTGGCTGCCGCTATCGAACATGAGCAGCGATTATTTAACGCGGATCAGCAGACCAAGAACGAGGCCAATCCCGGCGGCGATGCCGACAGCGCTCCAGGGATTCTCGCGGACATAATCGTCGGCGATTTCGGCGGCTTCTTTGGATTTGGCGACCAGTGATTTTTCTGCGTCGGCTAAAGCTTTTTTGCCTTCGATCAGGCTTTGCTCGATCTTCTGGCGTGCGACGCCGATTTTATCGCCGGCCTGGCTGGCTGTGGCCTTTAATAGTTCCTCGGCGTCGGCAACTAGGTTCTTCAAATCGCCGACCAATCTTTCTTTGCTGCTGGCTTCAACGTCCATAAGCGTCCTCCATACGAGTATCTAGTCTGTGACATGATAAACACGCGACCGGAGCTATTCAAGGTCAGCCGTGTGAGCCTCGGCAAATATTTCGTCTGAAACGTAGGGCGCCTTAACCCTAACGGTCGAACGGGTTTCTCAGGACGATGGTTTGCTCGCGACCGGGACCGACGGAGACTAAAATAATCTCGGTGCCGATCACGTTCTCGATGCGTCGAACGTATCGCTGCGCCGTCGCCGGCAAATCGGCGAATTGTTTCACATCATCTAAGCGCTCGGACCAGCCATCCATCTCTTCATAGACCGGCTGTGCTCCAGCCATGACCTTCGAGCTGGCGGGGAATTCACTCACCGACCGGCCGTTGTAGCGGTATGCCGTGCAAATGGGGATTTTCTTGAACCCTGTGAGGACGTCCAGTTTGGTCAACGCGATGCCTGTCAGTCCGTTCATGCGCACGGCATGGCGCACGCTGACGGCATCAAACCAGCCGCAGCGGCGCGACCTGCCGGTCGTAGCGCCAAACTCCGCACCCTCTCTCCGCAGCGTTTCGCCATCGGCCCCATCGAGCTCTGTGGGAAACGGCCCGCTGCCGACTCGTGTGGTATAAGCCTTCGAGATGCCGATCACCTGCTGGATGTGCTGTGGACCGACGCCGGAGCCCGAACATGCGCCACCCGTAATCGTGCTCGATGAGGTGACGTAGGGATAAGTGCCATGGTCGACATCGAGGAGTGTGCCTTGCGCGCCCTCGAACAGCACGCGCTTGCCGGCGCGAATGCGTTGGTCGAGCAGCAGTCCGGTGTTGGTGACGTAGCCTTTGAGCTTTTCGCGATACCGGCTGTAGCTATCATGCATCTCGTTAAAGTCGAGTGCCTGTTCCTGGAGGATCGCTTTTAAGTAAAAATTCTTTTCCTCGATGTTGCGTTCGAGCTTCTCGCGAAAGGTATCTTCTTCCAAAAGATCGACAAAACGGATGCCGATACGGGCGACCTTGTCTTCATACGCCGGGCCGATGCCGCGGCCGGTGGTGCCGATTTTGCCTTTGCCGCGCAGCCGTTCGCGCGCCAAGTCGATGGCCTTATGGTAAGGCATGATGACATGCGCTTGCTCGCTGATGCGCAGCTGTTCGTCGCTCTGGAGATGACCTTGGGCTTTTAACGCGTCAATCTCCTCGATGAGTATTTCCGGATCCACCACCACGCCGTTGCCGATGACGCAGAGCTTGTTCGCGTGCAGCGCGCCAGAGGGAACCAGGTGCAGGACGGTCTTGCGGCCGTTGACCACCAGCGTATGGCCGGCGTTGTTGCCTCCTTGAAAACGGACGATGATATCGGCGTCGTGGGTAAACAGATCGACGATCTTGCCTTTACCCTCGTCACCCCATTGGGCACCGATGATTGCGACGTTTGACATATTTTCTAGGCACTAGGCATCAGCTAATAGGCAATAGTCAAGAGCAAATCTTCTTCCGGCTGCCTTCTTCTCACAGTTTGACCAACTCGGCGGAGACGATTTGCGGCAGTGCGAGCAGCTCGTCGATGGCTTTTTTCGAAACCATTTCGTCGACATGAGTGAAAGAGATCGCGTTGCCGCCTTTTTCGCTGCGGCCTAACTCCATGCCGGCGATGTTGATGCCGTTGTTGCCGAGGATGGTACCCACGGCGCCCACTACGCCTGGCACGTCCTTGTTTTGCAGGATCAAGATGTAACCGGACGGCACGGCTTCCAGATAGAAATCGTTGACACGCACGATGCGCGGGTGTTTGGCGCCGAAGATGGCGCCTTCAACTTCCAAGTCCTGCGCACCGTTTTTAGCCCTGACGATAATAGAGCTGGTGAAATCGCCGACGCCTTCACCTTTGGACTCGACGATCTTGATGCCCCGCTCTTTAGCGACCACGGGGGCGTTGACGTAATTGACGGCGGACTCCATTACCGGCGATAGTAACCCCTTCAAGACCGCTAGGGTCAGGGGCGCGACATTGTACTGGGTGACGTCACCGCGATACTCAATGTGAACTTCTTTGGGCAGTGCGCCGGCCATCTGGGTGTGCAGACTGCCGAGCTTCTCGGATAGCGTGAGATAGGGGCGCAAGACTTCGAGCAGTTCCGGGCTCACCGACGGCACGTTGACCGCGTAGCGCACCACTCCTCTGGCGAGAAAGTCGACCATCTGCTCGGCCACCGCGATGGCGACGTTCAATTGCGCCTCGTCGGTGGACGCGCCCAAATGCGGTGTGGTGATGACTTGCTCGAGCTTCACCAACGGATGATCGGCGGCGGGCGGTTCGTCGACGTAGACATCGAGCGCCGCGCCGGCGACTTTGCCTGATTTGATCGCGTCCGCGAGATCATGCTCGTCGACGATGCCGCCGCGGGCGCAATTGATGATACGCACACCCGTCTTCATTTTGGCGAAGGCGGCTTTGTTGATCAGACCCTGAGTGTCGGGAGTAAGCGGGACGTGCACCGTGATGAAATCGGCTTTGGTGAATATTTCTTCCAATGTGCCGGGTTCGACGCCCATGCGGGCGACATTTTCCGGCGCGATGAACGGATCGAAGCCGATGACTTTCATACGCAGCCCGGCGGCCCTTTCGGCGACAATGCGGCCGACGTTGCCGAGCCCGATGACGCCGATGGTTTTATTGCAAAGCTCGACGCCGACAAATTTGTTGCGGTCCCATTTGCCGCTTTTGAGAGAGGCGACGGCCTGGGGAATATGACGAGCCATCGACATCATTAGCGCGATGGTATGTTCACCGGTGGTGACATTGTTGCCGCCCGGAGTGTTCATGACGACGATGCCGCGTTGGGTGGCGGCGTCGGCATCGATGTTTTCATAGCCCACGCCGGCACGGCCGATGACCTTCAAATTGGTTGCTGCTTCGATCAATTCAGCGGTGATTTTGGTGCCGCTGCGGATCACCCAGCCGTCGTAGGCGCCGCAAATTTTTTTCAGTTCATCGGTCTTGAGGCCGATCTTGACGTCGACGTCAAAACCCTCGGCATTTTGGAACACTGCCAACCCTTCGGGCGCCAGGGAGTCGGTGACTAGGATTTTCATTTTCGGTTCCATTGGGTGTATCGGGGCGGATGATCGAGGTACGCAATCCTCAAGCTTCTATCTTGCATCCCTGGTTTTTATGTCAACGCCTCCATCAATACTTCCTGCGCCGCGGCAACGCCCTTGCCAAAGGGAATTTCCACGCCGAATCGTCTCAACGCCATCTCCAGTGCGGCGATCGCCGTGATCACGTCGAAGGCGCCCATGTAGCCGATATGAGCGATGCGGATCGCTTTGCCTTTGAGTTGATCCTGACCCTCGGCCAGCGTGATGTTCATTTTATCGCGCAAGTATTCGAGTACCGCGTCGGCATCGATGCCGACGGGCAGATAAATTCCCGTCGCCGCAGGGCTCGGGCTATCGGGGGCGAGTAGCTTTAGCCCCATCGCGGTGGCTGCCGCCCGGGTTGCGCGGCATAGACGATCATGGCGTGCGTAGACATTCTTTAGCCCTTCGCGCTGCATCATTTGCAGCGATGCGCGCACGCCAAAGATAAGCGATACTGCCGGGGTGAAGGCACCCGAGCCTTTCTGCTGGTTCTTGCGTTCCAGATTCAAATCGAAATAAAAGCGCGGCAGCTTGGCCTTCTTGGTTTTATCCCAGGCACGGTCGCTGAGCGCGATGAAACCCAAGCCGGGCGGAAGCATAAGCGCTTTTTGCGAGCCGGTGACGAGTACGTCGAGGCCCCATTCGTCGACCGGCAG
Organism: Binatia bacterium; assembly: GCA_035693605.1. Classification (GTDB taxonomy): domain Bacteria; phylum Desulfobacterota; class Binatia; order UBA9968; family UBA9968; genus DP-20. The sequence continues at coordinate 1,338 of DASSGE010000232.1, read as the reverse complement.
CGAGACCACCCCGACGGCCGTGACGCCATCGACCAGTAACAGCGGGCCGTTTTGCGTTAGTTTGGCGATTTCTCTGATCGGGTGAAGGACGGTGGTTGAGGTCTCGCTCGCCTGGATCATCACGCCTTGGATATCGGGATTGGCCGTCAGCTGCTTTTCGACATCGGCGACTTTGACTGCCTGGCCCCACTCGACTTTCATGTCGATCGGATCGAGACCGAAGGCGTTGGAAATATTCAGCCAGCGCTCGCCGAACTTGCCGCCATTGATCACCAGGACCTTATCGCCGGGCGAAAACAGATTGGCCACGGCGGCTTCCATAGCGCCGGTCCCGGAAGACGCAAGCATCAGGACATCGTTCTTGGTGCCGAAAAGTTTTTTGAGACCCTCGCGGGCTTCGTCGAAGACTTTGTTGAACTGCGGCGTGCGATGATGAATCATCGTCTCGGCCATGGCGAGAGCCACTTCGTTAGGAATTGGCGTCGGACCGGGGGACAGGAGATATTGCTTAATCATGCCTCAACTCCATCAGTAGAACTATCATGCTATGGCAGGATTTGAAGTGGAACTATGGCGTCGTCGGCGATGAACTTACGGCGCGGTATCCACAAAAAAACCTGGACCTCTATTGTTAAGAGACCCAGGCGTTCGGCCGTCTTAATGCTTTGCGCTCCCTCGTGGTCGATTCCACGTTGACGCCAGTCGCGCAAAACGTACGAAAAACTTTTATCTGGTAGCATCGGCAATGTCAATGTACGGCGTAGGCAGTGACGGAAGAGTGAGAATTCCGACAAAAATAGACATAGGCGAGACACAGACGGCGAGTTGAGTTAAAAAGTGAAGTCAGAAGAGCTGGAAGTCCCGGTCTCAGCTCTCTCTCGGATTCATGGAACGACTGATTCTTTTCGACATTGATGGCACGCTGACAAAAACGCAGAACGGCTATTTGCCGTTCAACGATGCGATTCTAAAAACCTTTGGGTTTGCCGGAGACATTCGCACGGTGGTGCCGGACGGCAATACGGATCCGCTGATCGTGAAAGACATTTTCCTGAAAGCCGGCGTCGAAATCGCTGCCGAGCCAAAGCTGTGGCAGCGATTCACAGCGCAATTACAGGAGAGCTATCGCACGCATGTGTCGTGCGGTGCGACGACGATTCGACCGCTGCCGGGGGCGGAGCCTCTGTTGCAACACCTGTCGGCTCTGACAGAGTTCCATGCGAGCGTAGTTACGGGAAATTTTGAAGCAACGGCGCTGGTGAAACTGGAATCCGCCGGTCTGGGGAGATACTTGAGTCGGGGTGCCTATGCCAGCGATTCCGAGCACCGTCCCGACTT
>DASSGE010000231.1:0-9682 GCA_035693605.1 Binatia bacterium | reverse complement strand
ATTCCCTACGCGAAATTAATCGATCGATTGATTAGTCTGGCTCGGCAAAGATTTCGTAGCGAACAGCGTCTAAGATCGTCGAAATAGTGCCGGTCGGTCCGGGTGGTTATCACTCTAACTCGGCGGTCCACCTTAGCGTGCTTCAAAGTCATTCCGCGTCGGCAGATGCGCGGCAACCCTGGACGATCTCGTCCAGCGCGCGCAATCCTCACAGCGCGATATCCTTGTTCCCGCGGCAAACTCGAGACCGAACAAGCCGAACCGCTCCGGGCGACCTCTGGCGCTGCTGCCCAGGGTCTTGGCGCGGGCAAATGCAATTCCCTCGGCCGGATAGCCGCCGTTCGGCCGCAGCGGGTGCGGCGGACGAACGGCACACCGGGGGAGGACCGATGTCGAGACGGCTAATCCATCTGACGTCTTAGGAACGTCGGGATGTCGTACTTGTCGTCATCTTCTTGGTCAGCACCCAAGGAAAAATTATTCTTGTTGAGCGTCACGGTCTCGAGGTCGTCGCTGCCCGGTTTCTTGCGTTGCCAGGTCGGCGCGTCGAGATCGTCGATGATCGTGCCAAGGTGAACGACCTTTTTATTCTTCGGCATGGCGCTGGCGATACTGGCGATATTAGCCGCCGCAGGAACCTGCACTTGCACCGGCGCAGCTTTCATCTCTTCTTTTTCTTCGCCGAAGCCGGTGGCAATCACGGTGATGCGGATTTCGTCGGCCATGCTCTCATCGATTACCGCGCCGAAAATGATATTGGCATCGTCGTGCGCTTCTTCCTGGATCATTGACGCCGCTTCGTTGACTTCGTGCAGGCAGAGATCCGGGCCGCCGGTGATATTGATCAACACGCCGCGCGCACCCTGAATCGAAATGTCTTCGAGCAGAGGGCTGGAAATCGCCTTTTGCGCCGCCTCGATGGCGCGGTTCTCACCGCTGGCCGAGGCCGCACCCATGAGCGCCAAGCCCATCTCCGCCATCACCGTACGGACATCGGCGAAGTCAAGGTTGATCAGCCCCGGGGTGATTATCAAATCCGAAATGCCGCGCACCGCTTGCAACAAGACGTCGTCGGCTTTATGAAACGCTTCGATCATCGTTGTCGTTTTGGCCGCGATGCTCAGCAAGCGCTGGTTCGGAATCACGATCAACGTGTCAACGCTCTGCTTTAGTTCTTCGATGCCCTCTTCGGCTTGGCGCTGGCGCTTTTTGCCTTCGAAGATGAAAGGCTTGGTCACCACGCCGACCGTCAGGGCGCCAACTTCACGGGCGATCCGCGCCACCACAGGCGCGCCGCCGGTGCCCGTGCCGCCGCCCATGCCGGCGGTAATGAAGATCATGTCGGAGCCTTCTAGATACTCGCGGATCTGCTCCTGGTCCTCGAGTGCCGCGCGCCGACCGATTTCCGGGTTGGCTCCTGCGCCCAGACCTTTGGTTACCAAACCACCCAGTTGTACCCGCACCGGCGCCTGGCTCGCCTCCAGCGACTGGGCGTCGGTATTGGCGACCATGAAATCGACGCCGGTCAGTCTGGCACCGATCATGGTGTTGACCGCGTTGCCGCCGCCGCCACCGATACCGATGACTTTGATTCGCGCGGTTAAACCGTTTTGCCGCTCCACTATTTCAAACATATGCTCTCCTCCTCCCACTAAACTTTAAAATCGTTATTAGGTTTAAAAAAATTCACTCAGCCAATCCGACATGCGGTGCTTTACCTTGGCGAGCATCTTATCGTCTCGCGGACGCGCCACACCGCGCTCCTGTCCCTTCATGCCATGCAACACCAAGCCGACACCGGTGGCGTAAATCGGATTGGCAATGACATCGACCAGTCCACCGACCTGCGTCGGCACACCCAAGCGCACCGGCAAGCCGAAGGCGCGCTCGGCCATTTCAACGGCGCCGGGCAATAGCATCGAACCGCCGGTGGCGACGATGCCTGAGGCCAACGAGCCGTCGAAGCCGGATTTAGTGATTTCCTTCTGGACCAGTTCGAAGATCTCGTCCAAGCGCGGTTCGATGATCTCGCAGAGGATTTGCCGCGATACGGTTCCCGCTTCCTTGCCGGCGATGCTGGGAACTTCGACCCTCTCCTCGTCCATTGCCATCGCCGCTTTGGCGAAGCCATAACGCTGCTTGATGCGTTCGGCGTCGTTGAAGGGCGTACGCAAACCGGCCGCAATATCATTGGTGACATGATTGCCGCCGATGCCGAGCACCGCCGTATGTTTGACCGTGCCGTCATGGCAAAGCGTAATGTCCGTGGTGCCGCCGCCCATATCGACCAGGACGACCCCCAACTCGCGTTCTTCATCGCTGAGCACCGCTTCGGCGGCGGCCAACGGCGATAGCACGATTTCGGCGACGTTGAGACCGCTGCGATTACAGCATTTGACGATGTTCTGCACCGAGGTCACCGCGCCGGTCACCACATGCACCTTGGCTTCGAGACGGACCCCGGACATGCCCAACGGTTCTCGAATGCCGTCCTGCTCGTCGATGATGTAGTCCTGCGGCAAAACGTGGAGCACTTCGCGGTCCATCGGGATCGCCACGGCTTTGGCGGCATCGATGACCCGATCGAGGTCGCGCTGCGCCACCTCTTTATTCTTCACTGCGACGATGCCGTGGCTGTTAAACGATTTGATATGGCCGCCGGAGATAGCTGCAAACACCGTATGAATCTCGCAGCCGGCCATCAACGCCGCTTCTTCCACCGCCCGTTTGATCGAAGTGACCGTACTCTCGATGTTGATGACAACGCCCTTGCGCAACCCCGACGACGCATGGGTGCCGACACCGATGATGTCGACACCGCGCTCGGTCATCTCGCCGACGACGGCGCACACTTTCGAAGTTCCGATGTCGAGTCCAACTACTATGCTATTTTTCTTCGCCATAGCCTTCTATCTGCCGGTTGTAGTAGATATTTCCGGCCCCTCTAATCTTTTCCCTCGCACCCGCGCCACCACTTGATCGCGAAAACTCATGTCCAACGACGCCAACCGCGTCTCATTGCCCTTCCACAACTCCAGCAAGCGATCCAAGCGGGCAATCTTCTCGTCCCAATCACCCCAACCCAGCCGCCACGCCACCGGGAATTTTGTCGGATAGACGACCAAGCGGTCGGCAGCCTCAAAATGAATTTCCGAAAGCGTATGCGCGTGCTGCGCCATCAGATCGGTCAGGCGAACGGCGTCGCGGATTCGCTTTCGCGCCGCCGGATCGCCGTGCAGTAGCGCTTCGGCAGAGACGCCGGTGAGCATCGGATATTTGATGTTCTCGCCGGAATCGACCTCTTTGAAGACCACGCCGTCGGCGTCGATGTAATAGAGTTTGCCGACGCCGACGATTGCTTTCGGCGTACGTTCCTCGACGTCGATAACCACGCGCCGCGGAAAATCGCGCCGCACCACGACCCGGCGCACCCATGGGAGTTTGGCAATTCTTTTCTCGATCGCGATGGCGTCGACGTTCCAGATATTCATGCCCTGGCGCAGCCCGGCGACGGCGACGATTTCGCTGCCGCCGACTTTTTCGCCGCCGTGCACTTCGATCTGGCGCACGGCGAAGTAACGGTTGTCGGCGATAAAATCCCGCGTCGAACGCATGGCTATGACAATCGGACCGCGCAGGCGGTAGAGCAGTGCCAGCGCCAGCAGCGACAACACCAACATGCCGGCGATCAACCACCGATGTCGGCCGCGCTGCTGATCGCGTTTGCGATTATCTTTGCGATAGACTTTCAATTGCATTTCGCTACGATTGCTCGTCCGGCCACTCGCCGACAAATTTCACTTCGGGAATCAGATCGATATTAAAGCGTCGGCGCACCTCTCTTTGGGCTGCCGCCATTAACTGGCGCACGTCGGCTGCTTTGGCGCCGCCGAGATTGACGATAAAGTTGGCATGACGTTCGGCGATCTGCGCCTGACCAATGCGATGGCCTTTCAAGCCGGCGGCTTCAATCAACCGACCGGCATAATCCCCCGGCGGATTGCGAAACATCGATCCCGAGTTGGGAAAGCCGGATGGTTGGCTGCTTTTGCGCTTGCCCACCAGTTCGCGCAGTTTGGAATCCACCTCGGCTGGTTCCTCCCGACGCAAACGCAATAGCACCCGTGTCACGACGGTTCCCGCTGGCAGATGCGAATCGCGATAGCTGAAGGTCATTTGTTCCCTTGAAAAAACCACCGGGTGACCATCGAGATTGATCGCCTCGACGCGTTCGACCACTTTCTCGAATTCTGAACCGTACGCTCCCGCATTCATCACCAACGCGCCGCCAACGGTGCCGGGAATACCCTCGGCAAACTCGAGACCGGCATATCCCTTGCGCGCCGCCTGGCGCACCAACTGCGTCACGGCATAGGCCGCGCCGACTGCAACTTCGATGCTTTCGCCGACGTCTCGCCAAACAATTTTTTTGAACTCACCGGCCAGATGGATTACCGCGCCGCGCACGCCGCGATCGCTGATCAGCACGTTGCTGCCGTTGCCCAAAACCCACAGCGGCACCTGATGACGGCGCAACGTGACGAAAACGTCAGCCAGCGCCGCGCCGCTTTCGACTTCGATAAAATAATCCGCCGGCCCGCCGATTTTCATTGACGTGTAGCGGGCCAGCGGCTCATCGAGCCTGAGTCTCACGCCGACAATCGCCGTGAGATCCGCCACCAGCGGCTCATGAATAGTTATTTTTGCCATTGCCAACATCACGGCCGAACCGCTGTAATGGAGTATTGGAGCGGAGTAATGGGCCACCCCACATTTTCCAGAACTGCAGTACTCCAACACTTCAATGCTCCAGTCCTTTTCATTGCAGCGCCTCGACCAAAGCTTCGCCGATTTTGTAAATATCCCCGGCTCCCAATGTCAGCGCGACATCACCGAAGTGCAATTTACCGACGACTTGTTCGACAATTTGATTCTTGTCGGCGACATAGGCGACATCCAAATGGCCCTGGCGCTTGAGCGCCTGGTATAGGGCTTCGCCGCTGGCGCCGGCGATCGGATCTTCGCCGGCCGCATAAGTGTCCGTCAGCACCAGCCGGTCGGCGCCCTCGAAAGCGGTCAAGAACTCGTCGAAGAGATCGCGCGTACGGGTGTAGCGATGGGGCTGGAAAATCACTGTCAATGGCCGCTTCCAACTGTCGCGAATGGCGCCGATGGTAGCGCGGATCTCGGTGGGGTGATGGCCATAGTCGTCGATCACCATGACGCCCTTGGGCTCGCCTTTGATTTCGAAGCGGCGATGGATGCCGCTAAACGCTTCCAAAGCTTGGGCCACCTGGACAAATGGGACTTCCAGCTCATGGGCAACCGCGATAGCCGCTAGAGAATTAGTCGCGCTATGTTTTCCCGGAGAACGCAGACGCACGTTGCCCAAGGATTTACCGCGATGTAGGGCGGTGAAGGCAACGCCAGCAGGGCTCATGGTTAAATTTTCAGCGGAGAACTCGGCTTCCGGCGACAGGCCATAAGTGGCGAAGCGTTTGCGCACCTTGGGCAGCAGACCGCGCACATGGGCATCGTCGAGACAAAGCACGGCGAGGCCGTAGAACGGCACTTTGTTGATGAACGTCAGAAAGTTTTCCGTCAGCCGCTCCAGGGTGCCGTGAAAATCCATGTGTTCTTTGTCGATGTTGGTCACAACCGCGATAGTCGGCGCGAGAAATAGAAAACTGCCGTCGCTTTCGTCCGCTTCGGCGACCATGATATCGCCCTGGCCCATCTTGGCGTTGCTGCCGAGCATATGCAGCCGCCCGCCGATGACCATCGTTGGATCTAAACCGGCGCTGCTGAGCACCGCTGAAACCATCGATGTGGTGGTGGTTTTGCCATGGCTCCCGGCCACAGCAATGCCGAACTTCACGCGCATCAATTCGGCGAGCATTTCGGCGCGGGGAATCACCGGGATATGGCGCCGGCGCGCCTCCATGACTTCGGGATTGGAATATTTAACCGCCGTCGAGATCACCACGACCGAAGGATTACCGCCGATATTTTCCTCCTGGTGGCCGACAAATATCTGCGCACCGAGAGCGCCCAAACGCCGCGTCGCGTCGCTGGCTTGCAAGTCGGAGCCGCTCACTGCGTAGCCCGAATTGAGCAACACCTCGGCGATACCGCTCATGCCGATGCCACCGATACCAACGAAGTGGATTTTATGTTTCTTCTGCAGCATGTAACTTCTGCGTCCACTGCCAATCTACGCCTGAGCCAAGCTGTAACAGGCATCGACGATGCGCGCGGCTGCATCGGGCCGGCCCAAAGCGCGCGCCGCCGTCGCCATCCGTTCAAGGCCCGCGCGATCGGAGAAATAGCCGCGAATCCGCTCAGCCAAGAGCGCGCCGGTCAGGTCACGGTCTAAAATCATCGCCGCCGCGCCCCGCTCCTGCAGCGACTCGGCGTTACTGCGCTGATGATCGTAAATTGCATACGGGTAAGGCACCAAAATCGCGGCCTTGCCGAACACCGTCAGCTCGGCCAGGGTCAACGCTCCCGCGCGGCACAGCACCAAATCGGCGCAGGCATAAGCTTCGTCCATGCGCTCGATGAAAGGCGTAAGCGTCGCTTCGAACGGCAGCGAGCCGTACGCCTGTTTGATCGCCTCATAATCCAACGAGCCGGTCTGATGGGTGATGGCGATGGCGTTTTTGAGATCGCTCAAAAGTTTCAATGCATCGACGACCGCGTAGTTGATCCGCCGCGCCCCGGCGCTGCCGCCGAAAATCAATAGCGTGAACTTATCGCTGCGTTTCACCTGCGGCACGACCGTCCAACGCACTGGATTGCCGGTTTCAAGCACGCGCGCGCCGGGAAAATAATTTTCGCTCTCGCGATAGGCGGTAAAGACGCGATCGACCCAGCGGGCAAGCGTCTTGTTGGTAAATCCCGGCCGCAGGTTCTGCTCCATGATCGCACAGCGAATGCGCTGAAGCTTGGCCGCCAGCAACACCGGACCGGAGGCATAACCGCCCAGGCCGATCACGCAGTCAGGACCAAAACGGCGCAGGATCGCCAGCGAACGCCACAGTCCTGCCGGCACGCCGTAGAGCGCATCGAGCCAGCCGCGCGCGCCGCGGCCCTTTAACCCTTTGACCGGTAACGTTTCCAGTTTGAATCCTTCTTTGGGTAACACGCGATACTCGATGCCCTGTTCGGTGCCGATAAAAAGTATTTCCGTCTTGCCGTCGCGCCGTTGAAATTCCCGCGCCACCGCCAGGCCGGGGAACAGGTGACCGCCCGTTCCACCGCCGGCGAAAATGATCCGCATCGCTAAACTCTCCGGCGCGACAAGCTGAGTAGTATGCCCGCCTCGGCCAGATTGATCAGCATCGCCGAGCCGCCGTAACTGATGAACGGCAACACCAGCCCTTTGGTCGGCATCAGCCCCATCACCACACCCATGTGAATCAATGCTTGCAGCCCCAAAAGCACAGTTAAGCCGAAAGCCAAATACTGATCGAACGGCTCTTCGATGCGCGAAGTCAGCCGCAAGCCGCGCACGATAATCACACCGAACAGCGCCAAGACCAGCAAGGCGCCGAGCAATCCCAATTCCTCGCCGATCACCGAGTAAACGAAATCGGTATGGGCCTCGGGCAGATAAAACAGCTTCTGCCGGCTTTCGCCCAAGCCGCGCCCCCACAACTGGCCGGAACCGAAAGCGATCAACGATTGAATGACATGAAAGCCGCTGCCGGTCGGATCACTCCACGGATCGAGGAAACTCATCAAGCGGCGCACCCGATAGTCCGCCTTGGTCATGATGTAGACGAGCAACGGCAAAGCTAATAGGCCGGTGCTGAGCAGATGGTGCACGCGCACGCCACCGACAAACAACATCGAGTAGAGCAGCATGGTCAGGATCAACGCGCTACCGAAATCGGGCTCGAGCAAAAGCACGCCAGCAAAAACCCCCGTGACGATCATGTGCGGCAGGATGCCGATCGAGAAGGTGCCGATCATGGGCTCCTTCTTAGCGATGGAATGGGCGAGATAGACGACAATCGCCAATTTGGCCAACTCCGAGGGTTGAAATGCGAATCCGGCCAGAGCGATCCAGCGGCGCGCGCCGCCGCGATTGGCGCCGATTCCGGGAATCAAGACGAGAATCAACGCGATCAGTGTCAGCGCCAGCAACGGGTAGGCGAACCGGCGGTATTGATGCGAAGGTATCAGCGAACAGATAATCAAGGCGACGACGCCGCCGCCCATGGCGAACAATTGCTTGCGAAAAAAGAACGTCCCGTCGGCATAACGCTCTTGAGAGTAGAGATAGCTGGTGCTCAGCACCATGATCACACCGATGGCGAGCAAGCCAATAACGGCCAGCAGTATCCATTTATCGACAGCCAAAGCGTCTCTCATAGAGCTTGCACCAAGCTTTTAAAGGTTCGACCGCGTTCGGCGTAATTGCGGAATTGATCGAAGCTCGAACAGGCCGGCGACAAAAGAACCACGTCCCCGGGTTGGGCATGCGCTGCGGCATCGCGCACCGCCGCGGCGAGGTCGTCGACCAACGTCGTCGTCGTTAGACGGCCCAAGGCGTTGGCGATAGTCTGTTTCGCCGCGCCAAACAGCACCAGGCGACGAACCCGACTTTTAATCCCGTCCGCCAAGGGCCCATAATCACCGCCTTTGTCGACGCCGCCGGCGAGTAATATGACGCTCGCGGAAAAGCTCGCCAGCGACTTCGCCACCGCGCCGACATTGGTGCCCTTGGAATCGTTGTAATAGCGAACGCCGTCTTTCTCGCGCACGAATTCAAGACGGTGTTCGAGACCGGGAAACTCTTCGAGCGTCGTTTCAATCGCTCGGCGCGAGACACCGGCACACTTGGCCGCGGCGATCGCAGCCATGATATTTTCAATGTTATGCACGCCTTGGATTTTGACCTTGGCTAACGAAAAGCGCTCCTCGACAGCGCCGTCGCGCCAGATGACTTCCGACGGTGTCGCAAATAAACCTTCGGCAACTTCGCCAAAACCGAAGGACAGCACCCGCGCCGCGACGCGCTCGCGCAAGCACCAAACCAACGGGTCGTCGCGATTGAGGATCGCGACATCAGTGCTTTGCTGGTTCGCGAAGATGCGCTCCTTGGCTCGGCGGTAGTCGGCGAAAGTCGCGTAGCGATCCAGGTGATCCTCGGTGACGTTGAGTAAGAGCGCAACGCGCGGACGGAACTCATCGACCCATTCCAATTGAAAGCTGCTAATCTCGACTACACCCCAATCCCATGATTCGCTCACCGCGCCGATAAACGGCGCGCCCAAGTTGCCGCCGAGAAAAATCTTATTGCCGTTGGCCTCAAGCATCTTGCCGATCAACGTCGTCGTCGTGCTTTTGCCGTTTGTGCCGGTAATCGCGACCAGCGGCGCGGTGCAATGGCGGTAGGCCAGCTCGATTTCGCTGAGCACCGGAATTTTTCGCGCAACGGCTTCGCGCAACAGCAAATTCTCCATCGGCACGCCAGGGCTAGGCACCACGCAGTCGATGCCGTCGAGCCAAGCTTCGTCCTCGCCGCCCAGATGGTAAGACAACGACAGGTCGGCGAGTGCTTTCATTTCCTGAGCGAGTTGGCCGGCGTTGCGCAGGTCGCTAATCGTCACCTTGGCCCCGTGTTGGGTTAGGAAACGGGCGCATTCCTGTCCGGTGCGCGCCAAGCCAAGCA
>DASSGE010000230.1:0-2972 GCA_035693605.1 Binatia bacterium | reverse complement strand
GTTGCATCAGCGCCGGATTGAGTCCTTTGGAGCGCAGTAACTCCTCAGCGACTAAATGATCGGAACCGCGGATACTCGACACACCGAGCTTTTTGCCCTTGAGATCAAGAACGTCTTTGACGCTCGGGTGGGCGATCAGATAATAAACGCCCTTTTTAAACGCCACCGAAACTATTTTTAGTGGAAAGCCGGATAAAATCCCGCGCACCGTGCTGACGAACGTGCCGGTAAACGAAACATCGCCGTTCATGAGCGCCATCACTCCAAGCCGCGGATTGGCCTGAATGATCTCCACTTCCATGCCCTCGTCGCGGAAAAATCCTTTGCTGAGCGCAACATAATACGGCACGCTGGTATTGCTGCGGCTAGAAATCGAGACGCGCACCTTCTGCGACTGCGCATGAGCTGCGTGATCGGCACCCAGACACCCAAGCATAACGATAAGAAGTATCGAAAAGTTGATGCGAATACTGATCCGAAAATTTTCCATTCTCAATTGTCCATTATCAATTCCCGTTATTTTCCGCTTTCCAACTCTTTCAACGCTTGCCGAGCAAAGGAAAAATCGCGCACTTCATCGAGCGGCCGGCGCTTTTCCGCGAGCCGGTCCATTTGAAACTCGATCTCGGCGTCGGTCATGGTGCCGTCTCTGGCGAGGGCTTTGAGTTCGACATCGTAGGATCGCCCCGCCAACTCCAATTTTTGCGGCACATATTGCGCCATGATCCGAATCGTCTCCTCGCGATTGGCTTCGATAAAGCGATTCGCCCGCAAGGCGGCGCGAATCGTCTTTCTCAAGACCAGGGGATTCTCCTTGATCAGACGGTCGGCGACAAACAGCCCGGAGGACGGCACGCCGATCTCCGGCGGACCCGAGACCGCTTTCAAGCCATGATCTTGCAGCTGCACATCGTAAGGCGGCGGCACGGAGACGGCTTGAACGATCCCGGTCATCACCGCCTGAAAGCGCAGCGACGGATCGCCCACCGCGATCGCCTGCACCGTGCTCGGATCGATCCCCTTCATGCGCAAGAGCTCGCGCCCGATGATGTGATCGCCGCCGTTGATCGCCGTCACTCCAAGCTTCTTGCCCTTCAGCTCCTGAACATCCTTGATGACCTCCGGCCGCACCATCAGGTAATAAACGCCTTTTTTGAGCAGGATTAATACCGTTTTCATCGGCAACCCCTGGACGACGCCGCGAAAGGTGCTGACGAACGAAGTCGTGTATGTCACATCGCCGTTGAGCACCGCCAGCGCGCCCAGGCGCGGGTTGATTTGAATGAACTCAACTTCCAATCCTTCGTCTTTGAAAAATCCCCGCGCCTGGGCCACATAATAGCTCGTATTGGTGTTGCTCCGGCTTGACAGCGAGATGCGTATCTTCTGCGTCTGCGCTTGCGCCGCCAGCGGTGGGACGAGCAGCCCCAGCGCGCCGATGAAAATTGCCAACCGTAACGTCCCATGTTTTGGAATCATTCACTTCTCCTTAGTTGCCGCGGATGGCCCGCGCCAATGTAAAATCGGCCACTTCGTTGGGCGCCACATTGGAAGACAGCAGTTTGGCGCGGCCTGCGACAACTTCCCAAAAAGCCTTTTCGTTCCTCGGCACGCCATCGCTGTAGGCGAACGAGACATCGCGCAGCGCCCCCGCCGCTTCTTCCTTGGACATTTTGAGCCACTGCACCACGGACGCCACCGCCGCCGCTTCATTGCCGGGCTGGGAGATGAACCGGGTCGCGCGGATCAGCGCGCGCAGCACGCGGCGGACTTGTTCGGGATGCTCTTTGATCGTGCGCCGCTGCGTCGATAGTCCGGCGAGCGGTGCGCTATAGACATCGCCGGCGCGAAACAAAATGTTCATGCCGGCGCTGCGTGCCTTCTGCGGCCAGGGCGGCACCAAAAACGTCGCGTCGGCGATGCCCTGCTGCACCATGGCGAACAGCGCCGGCGAATCCGCCGCCGAAATCCATTTCACGTCCTTGCCAATCTCGAGATTGAAGTGGCGAGCAATCGCCTGAAACACCAGTCCGGTAGAACCGTTCAGATCCACCGCGTTGATGACAAAGGTCTTGCCGCGCAAGTCGGCTGGCGATTTGATCGCCGATCGCGCCACCAGATAATGCAGCGAACGGTCGACGAAGACACCGACCATCTGCACCGGTGAGCCGCGCAGCGCACTATCGATGGGCGGCAAGAAACTCATCGTGTAATCGATATGGCCGTTGGCCAAAGCCGGAGTCAATGCCGCGGTGCGCACCTGGACGAACTTGACGTCCAGGTTTTCCTGGCGGAAAAAACCTTGATCGATGGCGACGCGGCCGGCGAGAAAGGTCAAAGTCGAGGCGGTGTAACTGAGCGAGATCTCTTCAGGGCTCACCCGTTGCGGCGGCAAGAACCAGGCAAGCAGCAAAACTAACAAACGGCAAGTTTTCAACGATTTTCCTCCGACTCAACAGCACGACTCAGAGATAACAGTTTTTTGCTTACATAGGCCAGAGCCAACCATCAGGTCAAGGCGCGCCAATTTGCTCTTTACAAGCCTGGGCGATTCCGCTTACATTCTCTGCCATGAAGTTGAAGCTAGGAATCGCCCTGTTCCTTTTCAGCTCATTGCTCACACTCAACGTCTTCGCCAACCCCTATCTACCCAAATCCGGCGAGCGTCCGGTTTCATTGCGTGTCGCGACTTCGGCAGTGACCGGCGGTTTCATCCATCTCTACGCAGCACTCGACTACGGCATTCTCGAAAAATACGGCTTCAAGCCGGAACATATCTATATCCGCGGCCAATCGCCGGCGCTCGCTGCGCTCGCCGGCGATCAAACTCAATTCAACTACGGCGCCGCCGATGGCAGCCTCCCCGGCCTGGCTGCCGGCGTCGATGCCAAATTCATCGCCTCGCCGCTGGTCAAACTCCCTTACGTCATGGTGGCGCGGAAAGACATCCGCCGACCCGAAGACTTGAAAGG
>DASSGE010000229.1:0-2269 GCA_035693605.1 Binatia bacterium | reverse complement strand
ACGAGCCTGACGCCGACGCAGATCACCGAAGCGGTGCGCGAAGCTTTTTGGGAACCGACCCTAATCGATGTAATTTCGGCGATCCCCCGGCCACTCTTCTTTGCCGCAGCGGCGTTGTCGCCAGCGCTGGCGCTGATCTTTGTCGCCAACCTGCTTCGCGACCGTGGGCTAATTGCGGGTGATGCCTTGCTGCTATCGACCGTAGTTCTCACGGTGACGGTCGGTATTCTGTTCTGGTCGAAAGCCCGGCAGCTTCCGGGGCTAAACGGCTGGCGAGTGCCCGCGGGCTTTGGCTGGCTGAGTATGCTCCCCGCCGCACTCGCCGGCGCTGCTGCCGGCGGGATTTGGGCGCCGGGATCGATTGCATACCGCATGGGAGCTGACAACCTGTCTCAATTCACCGGTGCCGCGGCTTTGCTTCCTCCCCTGGCCGCCGAGCTGCTTTTCCGCGGCGTGATTCTTGGACATCTTGCCGCGCGCCTGCCGATACAAAAAAGCGGCGGGCCGTGGTGGCGGTCATGGCCTACTTTAATATCGACGGCGCTGTACGCGGTGGCATCAATTTTACTATTCCTGACTGGTTCAAGGGGCGAGATCCAAATCAGCCAATCGTGTCTCATTATCGGCGGCGCGATTATCTTCGGTGTCGCTTCCGGTGTCGCGCGGGAGCGTTCGGAAAGTATCCTTGCGTCGGTCCTGCTCCATTGGCTTTGCACGGCGGCATTATTACTGTCCGGCCGTTTGCTGTTCTGAGCGGATCCGACGGCGCACGCACAATACATTTCTCACATCTACGCCGCGCTGGGGTAACTTTTCCCTTACCCTTCGGGTGGCCCGTGGTAATATAAAAGTTACCTTCTTTGGATCGAGCGATGCTCGGCGCGATTAGCCAAACATAGATTCCCTCGACCATTCAGCACGTTCATTCAGAAGTCAGTGAACCGCCCTGCTGGCGCGCTCATTGCTCTCCATTTCGATCAGCAAGCACGACCTATAGCAGGATATTTACAGGCGGTTGACACTCAGCTTCGTGCTCGACTAGGCTCTCGGGTCTAATTCACGAGAGGAGATCGCTGTGACCGAAAAGATCGATACGGTCATCATCGGCGGCGGCCACGCCGGTTTGACGATGAGTTATTTCCTCAGCGCACGCGGACTCGAACATGTCATTCTCGAGCGCGGACGGGTGGGTGAGCGCTGGATCAGCGAGCGCTGGGACTCGTTCTGCTTTCAATTCCCGAATTCGACGATTGAGCTGCCCGGCCATAAATATCAAACCGACGATCCCGACGGTTTTGTTCCGGGCCGGGAGATCATTCGATTCATTCAAGAATACGCCGATTTCATAAAAGCCCCGGTGAGATGCGGTGTCAACCTTATCGCGTTGGAGAACTCGGCAAATTCGATGCCCTATCTACTGCGCACGAGCGCGGGCGCCATTGAAGCCGGCAATGTGGTCATTGCCACCGGATCGCGCGAAAAAGGTCTCATCCCACGGCTCAGTTCCGCTGTGCCGAAGGACATCTATCAGATCCATTCGAGCGCATACCGCAATGCCGGTGAATTGCCGGCCGGCGCCGTGCTGGTCGTGGGCAGCGGCGCCTCGGGTTTTCAAATCGCCGAGGATTTGCATCAAGCTGGCCGACAAGTCTACCTCTGCGTCGGTCGCCATCGGCCCCTCGCGCGCCGCTATCGCGGTCGCGACTACGCTTTGTGGGCGATGGAGATGGGCATGTTCGAGCGACGGCGCGCGGATTCGCCGTCGACCTCTGCGCCGGGACCGTTGTTGACCGGCGTCAATGGCGGCTACGATGCCGACGTGCGGGCGTTGGCTTCGAAGGGAATCGTTTTGTTGGGCCGGTTAAAAGCCGTCGCGGGAGCCAGGCTCGCTTTGGCTGCCGACTTGGAAGAGAACCTCGCCAATGGAGAGGAGTGGCTCGCCAATTACAAGAAATCGGTGGACGACTACATCGCACAAAATAAATTGGATATTCCGGAAGAAAGCCCGCGAGCAAACTTATCCCCAATCCACAAAGGCCGCGCATCACCGATCCTTGAGTTGGATCTCAGAGCCGCAGGAATCACTTCGATCATCTGGGCAACGGGATTCGGCAACGAATACGATTGGTTAAAACTGCCGGTTGTGGACGAGCGCCGGGAACCTTTGCACGAGCGCGGTGTCACGAAAGTTCCGGGCATCTATTTTCTCGGCTTGCGCTGGCTCTACAAACAGAAATCGGGATTTTTATCTTTCGGCGGTCCGGCGGAA
>DASSGE010000228.1:0-3388 GCA_035693605.1 Binatia bacterium | reverse complement strand
ATCATCGCTCCCGACTTGCGCGGCCATGGCGAGTCAGACAAACCAGTGACCGGTTACCGCTTGCGCGACTTCGCCGAGGACATTTGCCAGCTGATTCAGAATCTGGAATTGCAAAAGCCTGCCTACGTCGGCCACTCTTGGGGCGGCAACATCGGCACAATTCTCGCCGCGGACTCGCCCGTATTGATCTCTCGCGCTTTCCTGGAAGACCCGGTCTACTGGCGCATGATCCACGCCTTCGTCACCGCGCTGCCCAATGCGTTAGCCAGACGTAATAAGCCCGAGGCTGAGATCCGCGCCGAGGCGAAACAAAAAGGTCTGTCACAAGCAGACGAAGACATGGAGGTTTACCGTAACCATCACTTCGCGGCCCACGCGCTCACCCGACTGCTTTCCGATAATCGCGACTGGGCGTTAAGCTTCGAAGACCATTTCAAACGCATCGCCGTCCCGACGACGATCCTGGTCGCCGACTACAAAGCCGGCGGCGCAATCATGCGCGAAGAGATGGGCTACCTCGAACGCATCGCGCCGCCGATGGTAAAATTCGAATTCTGGGAAAACACCGGCCATGGCATGAAAGCGGTGAAGCCGGCGGAGTACATCCAAGCACTAGAGGCATGGCTCAGGCAGTAGCGAGCGATTCGCGTGAATAGATTTGCGTAGGGACGACCGGCGGCTCGCCCTCTTCTCGTCACTTCCCGCTGTGCTTCTTCACCCATTCGAGAATGACTGAATTGGTTTCTTCCGGCGACTGCCAGAAAAAACCATGCGATTGGCCCTGGAGCACTTTCATTTCGGCGCCGCGGATGCGTTCCATCAGCACTCGGGCCTGCGCGATGTGATTACTGCCGACGGTATCGGCCTCGCCGATCAGCACCAAGGTCGGCGCCTGGACATCGCCCAAGCGATGCGTACCTTCGAAGTTATGGCGCGCTATGCACAGGTGAATGAACGGGTCGAGTTTGGCGTGGGTTGCCCAGGCGACCTTGAAAAACTCTTCGACTTGATCGCGGTGCTGCTCGCGGAAATCTCTGGTGAAAAACGTGTCCGACTCAACGATCTCGTCGTAGATAAATTTCTCAAAACCCATTTTGACCAGATCGTAGACCATGCGATGCGGCAGACCGGGAACGCAATCCGAACCCGCGCGTCCGGCGGTGCCCGAACCGCTCGCTGCCATGATCAGACTTTTCACCTTGCCGGGGAAGTTTTGCGCCAGCGACAGTGCGATGCGCCCGCCCATCGAGTGACCGATGAAGTGGGCGGCGGGGAGCCGCAAATGATCCATCATGGCGACGATGTCCAACGCCATCTGCTCAATGGTGTAAACAGATTGTGTCGGCACCGAGCGGCCGCAGCCGCGCGGATCGTGAAAGATCAATTGCAGAGAATTCTCCAGCGGCATCTGCCAAGGCTTCCACACTTCGCCTGAATAGGCAGTCGACGGCACGAAAATAATCGGCTCTCCTTGGCCGTGGGTTTCGAAATACAGATCGACGCCCGTCGGCAGCTTTACGTTTGGCATGGACTACTTCTCCTCAGCGAAAAGATTTCTCGCTTCGCTCGAATGACAATACATTTGCTGAATCATAAAGTGGACCATGATTGTCAAATCGAACGAGTGAGAGATCTCTTCACACTCCTTACTTGGCGGTCAAGCTTTTGTAGAACCCTTCCTTCTCCAACTGGGCGACAAACCGCGTGTCGAGAAAATCATCGGGCTTAGCCGTCTTGGCCTTGGGCTCGGTCGGCAGCAACTCGCCGATAATCGTTTCCATGCCCTTGCGCGTCACGTAAGGGACAGATTCAATGTAAGCGCGCGCTTCGCCGTAGGTCGCTTCGAGAATCTCCGGATCTTTAATGCGCGCGTATTTCTGAATCGCGCGTATGCCCGCAGCATTGTTTGCCTTCAAAAGCTGCACCCCTTCGCTGTAGCCGCGAATGAAACGGCGCGTCATCTCTTCGTTGGCCTTGATGAACGAGCGCGTCGAGCCGATGGCGACCGATACATACTCGGGGCCGTCCTTGGTCACGTCCATCAATTCCGTCAATCCTGCCTTGCGGGCGCGGAAATTGGTTGGCGGCGACAGCGCGCCGGCGTCGACCTGAGCGGCGACGATTGCGGTCAAAATATTCGGCACGTCGACGAGCTGCAGCATCTGGTATTCTTCCGGCTTGATGCCGGCCTTGTTCATCACCCACAGCGTCACGCTGTGGGTCGACGAGCCAAGCCGAGTAATACCGATTTTTCGTCCTTTCATTTCAGCGAAGCTCTTGATCTCCGGCCGCGCCATGAAAGAAAACACCAAGCGATTGGCAACGCCGGCTATGATCGCGACGTCGGTGCCTTTGAGCGCCGCCGTCACCGAATTGCGTCCGTCCATGTAGGAATAGTTAAGTTCGCCCGCCAGCATCACCTGAATCGCCCGCGAGGTCGATGGAATATGCACTAGCTCGACTTCTAAACCATTCTTCCGGAACAATCCTTCTTCCTGTGCCACCCAGGTGCCGCTCATGTTGCTGGCGAACGAGGTCCACGCCACGCGGGCTTTCATCTGCGCGCCGCCGGCGCGCGGCGATAACATGACAAGCAAGACAATCAGCGCAATCGACCCAAGTTGAAATTGAAGTTTCATCAAATGCTCCGGACTCCGCACACGAAAGATGGCAGCTCCATATCACAGAACCCTTGTCGAGGTCGAGCCATTGCGGCTTGACGTAGTGGTTCCGTTAGATGAGATCTCTCACTTCGTTCGAGCTGACAAGCCCACCTTTTTGCTGTCATTTCGAGCGAAGCGAGAAATCTTTCGCAGGCTGAAAACGTCTGCGCGCTCAAACCGAACCATTACCCGGCTTGATCTTTCACACTGCGCTGGCGTAGATTCGCGCCATCTCGACCCAGAGAATCGGAGGCATCCAATGATCCGTCTGTCGCTCATCGCCAGCTTGTGGGTACTGCTTTTGAACTCATTGGCCCAATCGGCCGACCGCGTGCGCATCGCCTACAGCTCCATCAGCGCCGCCTACACGGGAATCTGGGTTGCTCGGGACGCTGGTTTTTTTGCTAAAGAAGGCCTGGATGACCAGATCATTTTTATTCCCAGCGCCACCCAGCTGGCTCAGGTGCTGGTGGCCGGCGATGTCGACATCGCGTCGCTTGGCGGCGGCCCGGTGATGGCTGCGTCCTTGAGCGGCGCGGATTTGAAAGTCATCGGCAACAACGTCAACAAGTTGATCTTCTCCATTCATGCCAAGCCGGAGGTCAGAAGCCTCGAAGATCTGCGGGGCAAACGGATCGCCGTCAGCCGCTTCGGTTCGAGCGCCGATATCGCCGCCCGGGCGGCGCTGAGAAAAGTTAATATGGACCCGGCGAAAGACGTCAACC
>DASSGE010000227.1:0-3853 GCA_035693605.1 Binatia bacterium | reverse complement strand
CGTTTGGCCAGCAGTTGCTGATTGGGCGCGTAGACAGTCTGGTCGTAGGCGTCGTCCAGTTCCCTTTGATCCATGTCGAGCCAGACGCGCGGGCCTTTGATCCGTGATGCCGATTCTAATCCAGAGTTTTCTGCCATGAGTAGTCCTGAAGCTTTATTTCTGCCCGCGTCAATACGCCGGCACAATCACAAAGTTTTGCATCCAATAAAAAATTAAAATCTAGAGCTTAAGTAACGCCGGGTTTGGTTTGACCGGTGCGGGCGCTGTCGATGCTCCAAATACCCGCGCCGTGAGTGGCCATATACAAAAACACGAAACAGAGCAGTACTGCCAATTCGCCCTGGTTCAAAATCGGCCAAAAACCCTGGGGAAAGTGACCAATGAAATAGGCCACGGCCATTTCGCCACTGGCAAGGAAGGCGGCGACGACCGTGAAAACGCCCAGGGTGATCATGGCGCCGAGGACGATTTCGAGCCAGCCGGCGATGCCAAACAGGCTGAAAAGCGGCGCCGGCGCGCCGTTGATGCCGCCGAAGAGGCCGAGACCTTTCTGAAAACCGTGACAGATAAACAGTAAGCCTACGACAATCCGCATGGCGGCGTAGGCGTGCGGCTGGTATGCGGAGAGTATTTGCTGCATCTGTTCCCCCAGTCAGCGATCGATGCCGTAAAATGCTTTGGCGTTTTTTCCCAGGATCGCTTCTTTGTCGGCCGGACTGAGATCATCTCGTTTGAGAATATGTTCAAGCTCGATGCGGCAAGATTTGGCGTCGAAGCTCTCGTGCGGAAAATCGGTGGCGAAGACGAACGACTCGTTACCCGCTTCTTTGACGGCGTAGCCAAGGCCGTGATCATCGCCGTCAAACCCGACAAAAATCTTGCCGGCTTTGGCTTGCCGGCGAAAATATTCGCTGGCCATCACATCAGGCTGCGAGCTCGGTCGGAATTCACCGTTAATGTCGACCTGCAGATGATGCGGGTAGGAGCGGTCGAGACGGTCCATGAAGAATGGCACCCAAGTCGCGCCGCCTTCAAGAAAGCCGACGCGGAGTTTGGGGAAGCGATCGAAGACGCCGTAGGACAGCATCGCGGCTGCTTGCGCCATGATGCCGAACGGATGGCCGAGGGCATGCACCGGATAATATACGCCGATGCTGTCCATGCCCAAATGATGCAGCGCGCCGACGTGAACCGCCAGCGGCGCGTTAAGCTTCTCGGCTTCCTGGTAAATCGGCCAATAAATCTTCGACCCGTAGTGGCCTTTGATGCCCTCGCCGTTGGACGGCAGCATGGCGCCGGCCATGCCGAGTTCTTTTACCGCCCGGCGCAGTTCTTCACAGGCGGCTTGGCTATCTTGGATCGGGATCAGCGCCATGCCTTTGATGCGCGGCGTGACCTTGGTGAACTTTTCGTAGAGCCAATTGTTATAAGCACGGCACGCGGCGATGGCCCAGTCTTCGGCGATGATTCTGCCTACCGCCAATCCTGCAGTGGGATAGACGACGGTCCAGTCGATTTCGGTGTCGTCCAAAAAATCGAGCCATTCCTTGGGACCGACGTCACCGGTGCGCGAGCGCTTTTCGCCGCCCTCCAGGTAATGAAAGTGAATGTGATCGAAGGCGGGAAATACCTGCGTCCGATTGCCCGCCGGCATAAACTTCGATATCTCGTCCATGCACGGCCGGTCGTTGACATGGCCGTCGGCGTCGATGATTTGCATTTTGCTGCTTACCTTTCGAAGAAACTTCTATGGGCTATAACAAGTTGGCTTTAGCGGTGTCAACGTGGAATGGTTCGATAAGTTTAAAAGTTCAAGGTTCAATGTTGACCCGAGAATTCTTGCCGTGATAGTTGGAGTCGCAAGTATCATTGGAGGACCGGATGAATTTAAACGTTATGATGTTTGCCCTTGCGGTGATTCTCTCTGCCGCACCAGCGATCGGGCAGGACGCGAAAACCATCGAAGCGGCGAAAAAGGAAGGCGGCAAGGTGGTGATTTACGGCTCGTTGGAGAGCCAGGTGGTCGACGAAGTGCTCGCCGGGTTTCGCAAAAAAACAGGGCTCAACGCGGAATACTGGCGCGCCTCGGCGATGAGCGTGATGAATCGGTCGATGAGCGAATATCGCGCCGGCGCGCCGCTCTACGACATCGTCATGAACAATTCCGACCCGCTGGTGATCATGGCCAACGAAGGGATGATCGCCAAATACGATTCGCCGACGGCAAAAAAATATCCCAAGGAGCAGATCGATCCCCGTCTCGGTCCGGTGAGCCGATACGGCATCGTCGGCGTGGTATTTAACAAAAGCCTGGTCAAAGCCGAGGACGCGCCCAAGTCGCTCGATGAGTTGGTCAGTCCAAAGTACAAAGGCATGCTGGTGATGGCCGATCCGACATTGCATGTGACGACCATTCAATGGCTGTCGAGCTTGCACAAAATAATGGCCAAAGAGCGCGCTGACAAGTTTATTCGCGATCTGGCGGCGACGAAGCCTACTTTAGTCGAGTCAATGCTGCCGGCAGCCGAGCGCATGGCCAATGGCGAATTCCCCATCGCCTTGACCTTTGTCAAATACGCCAACACAGCGGCCAAGGGCGGCGCGCCGCTGGACTACGTTCGCCTGGAAAAAATGCTCGGCGACGCCCACTTCGCCGTGCTCAGCAACAAAGCGCCGCGGCCCAATGCCGGCAAAGCGTTCATCGACTACTATCTCGACGACGACAACATGCAGATCCTCGCTCGAGCCGGCGAATTCCCCAACCGCAAAGGCATCTACCCGCCGCTTCCCGGCGCCGATAAGATTCAGTATGTGCAAATGGAAGTGCTCGAGGCGAAGGCGTTCGAGGAGAAGAAGCGGGAGTTCGGCAAGATTTTCCTGAAGTGACGGCAAGCCCGAGTTGATGGAAGGCCATTACATAAGCGAATAATCCATTTCGTCATACCGGAGAACCGGTATCCATCTCGGCATTGGTTTGTCGGCATCAAAAATTGGGCTTCGGCCCCGGATCAGGTCCGGGGCAGGCTCTGCGCCGGAGTGACGGAAACAGGACTAGACTTTCACTTCAGTGTTAACAGGTTTCACGCTGCTGGTTCGTCGGCTACTCCGCCAATCCGACTTAGTCGATTCTCGTCAAGTTCAACCTGTAAATCCCTTTCCGCTCCACGTATCCCGCTGCGGCACGGTGCATTTTCTCGATATCGTTGTCGCTCAGTTCGCGGATGACTTTGGCCGGGACGCCGAGAATGAGTTTGCGTTCGCCGTAGGTTTTGCCTTCCGGCACTAGAGAACCGGCGCCGACAAGACAGTCTTTGCCGATTACCGCGGCGTTCATCACTAGCGCTTGAATGCCGACCAGGCAGCCGTCGGCGATGGTGCAGCCGTGCAGCATCGCTTGATGTCCGATGGTGACATTGTCGCCGACCGTGAGCGGAAATCCAGGGTCGGTATGCATGATCGTGCCGTCTTGAACGTTGCTGCCGTTGCCGATGGTAATCGAGTCGTTGTCGCCGCGGATAACGACGCCCGGCCATACGCTAGCATTTTCTCCCAGGATTACTTTACCGATGATAATGGCTTCAGGTGCGACGTAGGCCGAAGCAGAAATAATTGGAATGTCGTCGCCGAGTTTGTAGATGGGCATGGGTCGCTCTGCTGATTAGGTTCCAATAGTTCCAGCCGTTCCAAACGTTGCACCCCCACCTCTTTCCTCCCCCGCGTCGCGGGGAGGATGAAGGAGGGGGGATGGAACGGAGCGCGGCGGTGGAACGGCTGGAACCATTGGAACATTTTTACTTACCGTAAGCCGAAAAACGGCCGTCCCAATTTCGCTAATACTTTCTTGCGCAACTCG
>DASSGE010000226.1:0-2372 GCA_035693605.1 Binatia bacterium | reverse complement strand
CCGTCGGGTTTGGCAACACCGTAGAGATAGTTGGCTGCGACGATGGAGCCGGCGCCGGGCATGTTCTGCACGAGCATGTTGGGATTGCCGGGCATATGCTTGCCCATAGTGCGCGCCAACAAACGGCCCCACAAATCATAGAGCCCGCCCGGCGCCGAACCCACCACCACGGTCACTGTCTTGCCCTGGTAATAGGGAGTCTGGGCCGACGCCCGTTCCGCGTTCACAAGGTTCAAAAGTTCAAAGCCGGAAAAAAACCAGAATGCGAGAACCTTGAACCTCTGAACTCGTGAACTTTTGAACAAATTTTCCATCACTCCAATCTTAATTTTTCCACGGCGTCGGCCTAAGCACTTTCCCGGGGAACTCGCCGGTCGGCGCGCCATTTTCAATCACGACGGTGCCATTCACGACGGTAAACGGTACGCCCGTGGCCTTCTGGATCATGCGCGTTTCGTTGCCGGGCAAATCTTGGACATACTCGGGCTCTTGCGTGATGATGGTAGCCGGATCGAAGATGGCGATATCGCCAGCCATGCCAGGCCGCAATAAGCCACGATCGTTGAGACCGAAGATCGAGGCAACGCGAAAGGTAAGCTTCGACACGGCTTCTTCCAAGGTCATAATACCGTGGTCGCGCACCCAGCGACCGAGAAACGCCGTGCAGTAGCCGAAGCGGGCGTCGTATCCCATATGCGCACCGGCATCGGATTGACCGACAACCACCGCTGGATGTTTAAGAATTTCGCACACCGCTTTTGGATCCCCCTGTGTGGTAATATGCGAGAAACGGGTTTCGAGATTTTCCTCCAGTGAGAGGTCGAGAAAACAATCCAAGCCGTCTTTGCCCTGATGCTTGGCCACGGCTTCGATCGTTTGCCGTTCGAAGGCTTTGTTTTTCGCCAACTTCACCTGATCGACATTGACCACGTCCCAGCGCCGCGGAAACACCGATGCCGATTTGTCTTCAATCGCTTCGGCGCGCAGCTTCTTGCGGCAGTCGCTGTCGGCGAACATCTGCTTGCGCGCTTCCAGTGGGCTAAACATCGCCGTCTTCCAGGTGGGAAATTCGTCGAAGCATTGAGCATCGAGCAAGCTGTAGCGCATCTCGAAGGGTTTGGCCTGGGTCATGGCATAGATTGGCAAACCCTCTTCCTGAAAAATTTTCGCAGTCGACTCGAGCATGCCGCGCCAGTGATCGGGCCGGGTCCAACTGTGACTGATGCTTTGCCAGAGCACCGGCCGGCCGGTGCGCCGAGCCAACGCGGCCGCGTATTCGATGCGACCGCGAGCGTCAGTGCCGCCACCGCTCAACTGCACGATGCCGGCGTTCATTTCGCCCAAAACGTCGAGCAAGCAACCCAATTCCTCATCGGTCGAGAGCCGGCTGGCCACCGGCTTTTTGTCTTCGCGGATATGGCGCGGATTCTGATTGGTAGAAAAGCCGACCGCGCCGGCTTCCATGCCTTGGCGCACCAGCTGCTTCATCTTAGCGACCTCATCCGGCGTCGCCGCGCGCTCGACCGCGTCTTCGCCCATAACGTAATGGCGCACGGCGATATGACCGACCAGCGCGCCGACGTTTATGCCCAGGCGCGTTCCCAGCGCACGCAAATACTCCGCGGTTGTTGTCCACGTCCATTGAATTCCCTCTTCGAGCACGCGCCGGCTGATCGCTTCGACGCGGACGAAGCTTTTCACTATCGCTTCACGGTCCTCCGCTTTCGCCGGCGCCAAGCTCAATCCACAATTGCCGACCACCACCGAAGTTACGCCGTGGAAACAAGATGACGTGCCCATCGGATCCCAGAAAAGCTGCGCATCCATATGCGTGTGCGGATCGATGAAGCCGGGCGCCACCGCCAACCCGTCGACGTTCAGTGTCCGCTTGGCGCCGCCATTGACTCTACCGGTCTCGATGATCTTACCGTCGGCAATCGCGACATCGCCATGATAACTCGGCAGACCCGAACCGTCGTAAAGCCTTCCACCCTTAATTATGAGATCGTACATTGAGTTCCCCTTTTGCCTTGTTGACGAGACAGCTTGAATTTAACAAGCTGGTCACGACTAGTCTTATTCGAAATCTCGACAACCGGTCAAGGCCGGTTTACTAAAAAGCACTGGCAAAGAAGCATTATCGAATGACGCAAATTGACGGAATCAAGACAACCCAACGGCAGCGATCAAATCTCTAAGTTGCCCCGAGTCCCGGCCGTCAGGCACATGGATCGCGCCGTTGACGACATCGAGTCCTTCGACCAGATTGCCATTGAGTTCGTCGAGCTCGGCGACCTCCGCCGGCACGATAATACCCGGCATGGCGCTGATAAAATGGACCTGCGCAGCTTCAACCAGCCGCGTTGAGCCGG
>DASSGE010000225.1:0-2311 GCA_035693605.1 Binatia bacterium | reverse complement strand
TGATTCGCATATTCATTCTTTTCCATGATTGTTGCCACGGATCGTTCTTCGCATCGCACCGGGCCAACACCATTCTCGGTTATATCACCGGCGTGCTCACATTCACGCCGTTCGAAGACTGGCGCCTGGCGCATAATCGCCATCACGCGACCGCGGGCGACCTCGATCGCCGCGGCGTGGGCGACATTTGGACGCTGACGACGGACGAATATCTGAAGAAATCGCTCTGGCAGCGCCTCGCTTATCGGGTTTACCGCAATCCTTTCATACTGTTCGGTCCGGGAGCGACGCTACTGTTTTTATTTATCCAGCGTTTCTGGACAAAAGGCTCCGGCGAGCGCGAACGGCGCGGCGTGTTGCGCACGAATCTGGCGCTTTTGGCCGTCGTCGTGATCGCGACTGGGACGATCGGTTTGCGCACCTATCTGCTGATTCAGTTGCCAATCATCGTCATCGGTGGCGGCCTCGGTGTCTGGTTATTTTATGTCCAGCACCAGTTCGATAAAGCCTATTGGGTGCGCCACCAGGCTTGGGACCCGTTAAAAGTCGCGCTCGAGGGCAGCTCTTATTTCAAGCTGCCGAAATTCTTCCAGTGGCTCACCGGCAATATTGGCCTGCATCACATTCACCACGTGCGGCCGAACATTCCCAACTACAATTTGCAGCGATGTCAGAACGAGGTGCCGGCGTTTCACGTCGTCAAAGCGATGACGGTTGTCACCAGTCTGCGATCGCTGCGCCTCAGTCTTTTCGATGAGAAGCTGAGCAGGCCGGTGGGCTTTCGTTCGCTGAAGGCAGTCGGCGCGGTAAAGTGAGCCGGTTCTCGCTGCTCGTAAGAATTCTCTTAGCAGAAGTCGATCTTTGTCGTTTTTTCGACCAGCCCTCGGAACTCAAAAAGAATCGACACTTCGCAGTTCGTCTTTCAGCCATCCCCGTTTTCCAATTGCGCCGATACGACGCAGAAAGACTCGCCTTGCTATCATGAGTTTTATCCCCTAGGCTTAATAAGCATCTCTACTGTCGTAGGGGTCTTTGCCGCGGTTACTTGAAATCCTTCAGCTAAGTCGTTTACTCCTCCGAGCTTGATGCGAGGCTAGCCCAATGAAGTCGAGTATTTCCTACAAGAACTATCTCATCCGCGGCGAATCGTTTCAGCCGACGCGCAACAGCGATTGGATCCCGCGTTATGTGTTACAGCGCGCCAATTCTGCCGACGGCGCCGACGCTTCGCCGTTGAGCCACGACCGGCTCGACAAAGCCTTTGCCAGCGCGTCCGAGGCGGACGAGTTTGCTGTGCAAGATGCCAAGAGTTGGATCGACAACAGTTGACGGGCGCCTGCCGTTAACGATAACCGGAGGTTTCCTATGTCGTTAATCAACCAACTTCCTGAGACGGTGTTTACCACCAAGGTGGATGAGCTGCTCAATTGGGGGCGCGCTTCGTCGCAGTGGTACATGCTCTTCGGCTTGGCCTGCTGCGCCATCGAGCTGATGCAGACCGGCGGTCCGCGCGCCGATGTCGACCGCTTCGGCGCCGTGCCGAGAGCGACGCCGCGCCAGTCGGATCTAATGATCGTCGCCGGCACGCTAACCTACAAAATGGCCAAGCGGACTAAGCTGCTTTATGATCAAATGCCCGATCCGAAATATGTGATATCGATGGGCAGCTGCTCCAATTGCGGCGGTCTTTTTCAGCTTGCCTATTCGGTCTGTAAAGGCGTGGACAAGATCATTCCTGTCGACGTTTATGTGCCCGGTTGTCCGCCTCGCCCGGAGGCATTGACCGAGGGGCTCTTGCGAATTCAGGATAAGATCATGCGCGAGAAATGGCTGGTCAAAGACACGCCGGCGCCGGTTCCGGCCTAGCAGGAACGGGAGATGTCGATCTCCGATCCTGCCACCGTCATCGGCCAACTCGACAATCCGGCAGCTGAAGAAATCTCATAGGATCAAGGACGAGGGAAATCGAATCATGGAAAATCCAACAAAGCCAGTCGGCGAAAATTTCGACGAGCGCGCCAATGAAGATAGCTACTTTGCCCATAAAGAACATGAACTGATCGAAGAGATGCGGATCCAGTTTCACAAAGTCCAAGCGGCGCGGCGTGAGACGGAGATGGCGACTTGCCCCAAGTGTTCGGGAAGGTTCCAAAAGTACCCGCTCTTGGGATGCATCGTCGAGCGCTGTGAAAATTGCGAAGGTGTTTGGCTTAATAAGGGCGAGCTTGACGCGCTGTTGCGCCAGCAGGCACGCGGTCCGCTGGCAATTTTCCTCGATCGCTGTTTTGCCAAGAGTGAACCACAATCGATT
>DASSGE010000224.1:0-3503 GCA_035693605.1 Binatia bacterium | reverse complement strand
CCGGATCGTTCCAGAAAACGCACCGCGGCGATGGCGACGTTGGGCGTGTTGTAGTTGTTGAACGTGTCGTGGAATAGCACCACCTCCCCATTGACCGCTTGACCAGTCTGCGGGTGCTTACGAAACCAATCCTCGAAATTTTCGCTGGCAAACGACGGCAGCGGCCTTCGTCTGTCGATCCCGGCGAAGACCTCCATGAGCCAGCGATTGAGCGACAAACCGGCCAGCCAGTTGGAAACCGGCGCAGCGGTCGAGCCGATGCGATTGACAGCGGCGATGGCGCCGAAGATGCGATTGCGTAGCGGCAAGCCGTTGGCGCGGTGATAGTGATCGAGAAACTCGTACTTGAGTTTTGCCATGTCGACATTGGACGGGCACTCGGCCTTGCACGCTTTGCACTCGAGGCAGAGATCCATGACGTCGTGCAAACGTTTGCCGGTAAACTCAGCTTTGGGCACCAGGCCAGCGATCACGCTGCGCAAGGCGTTGGCCCGGCCGCGGGTCGAATGCTCTTCGTCGAGGGTACCCATGTACGACGGACACATGGTGCCGTCGAGCTTCTTGCGGCACTCGCCCATGCCGCTGCACATCTCGACGGCGCGCGCGAAGCCGCCCTGTTCGCTGAAATCTAACGTCGTCTGCGGCTCCCAGGTTTTGTATTTGGGGCTGATTTTCAATGACTCGGTCATCGCCGGCGCGTCGACGATCTTGCCGGGATTCATGATGTTCTTGGGATCGAAGGCCCGTTTGATCTGGCGAAACCCGTCGTAAAGCGCCGGGCCGAACAGTTTTTGATTGAAATGGCTGCGCGCCAAACCGTCGCCATGTTCGCCGGACATCGATCCGTTGAACTCCAGCACGAGATCGGAGATCGCATTGGCGATCGAAACCATTTTGCTCTTTTCGCTGTCTTGTTTGAGATTGATCAGCGGCCGGATATGCATGCAGCCGACGGAACAATGGCCATAGTAGCCGGCCACGGTATCGTGGCGCGCCACTACCTCGCGAAACCGTTTGATGAACTCGGGCAATTTCTCCGGAGACACCGCAGTGTCTTCGACAAAGGCGATCGGTTTCTTGTCGCCTTTGGTTCCGAGTAAGAGCCCGAGCCCCGCTTTGCGCACACTCCAGATGGCTTTTACTTCCTCCGGTTTGAACGCAAGTGTCGACGCGTAGCCGATCTTCTCGCGCTTGCGCACGACTTCGAGGTTTTCGACCTGAGCCCGCACCTCGGCTTCAGTCTCGCCAGCGTATTCGACCATCAAAAGAGAATCTGGCGTCCCTTGGACGAAGCCGAGCTTGCGTGATTGCTCGATGTTGCCGCGAGCGAGATTGAGAATCATCTTGTCGGTCGATTCCATCGCGTAAGGTTTGGTCTGCAAAACGACCTGCGCGCATTCGAGTGCTTCGATGTCGTCGTTGAAATGAATAACGTCCATGGCCGTCCACTTCGGCTTGGGCACCAGTCGCATCTTGGCCTCGACAATCGTCGCCAACGTCCCTTCGGAACCGACGATCATGCGCGCTAAATTGAATGGCTGCGGCTTGATGAATTCGTCGAGATTGTAGCCCGAGACGCGTCGCATTATTTTCGGGTAACGCGCCAGGATTTCGTTCTTATGCTGGTTAGCGAGGCGAAATACCTCGCGATAGGCCCGACCTTCAATCGTATCCTGCTTGCTTTTCTGCTCCACCTGAATCGACGTCAGATCTTTCAGCACAACCTCCGACCCGTCGGCGAGCAACACAGTAAGCTCGATCACATGATCGAGCGTCTTGCCGTAAGTGAGCGAATGGGCACCCGAGGAATTGTTGCCGATCATGCCACCGATGGTGGCGCGGTTGGAAGTCGAAGTATCGGGGCCGAATTGCAAGCCCATAGCCCGTACGTATGCATTGAGTTCATCCTGAACCAGACCCGGCTGCACCCGGCACCACAGATCTTCTTTGTCGACTTCCAAAACATTCTGCATGTACTTGGAAAAATCCAAGACGATCGAATGGCCCACAGCTTGACCCGCGAGTGAGGTTCCACCGCCGCGAGAAAGCACCGACACGCCGAGGCGATTGGCAATCTCGAGCACTGCTTGCACGTCCATCTTATGACGCGGAACGACCACGCCGATGGGTTCGATCTGATAAATCGACGCATCGGTGGAATAAAGGAGCCGCGAATACTTGTCGAAGCGCAAGTCGCCTTCGACACGCTTCTTCAACTCCGCTTCGATCTCAAAATAATCTCGACCCACGTTCGTTGCCATTGGCTTTCTCCGAACCGTTTGAACTACTGAACGGCTTGAACGATTTGAACGGGTTATGCAAGCCGCAACACCATCACGCCAAGCACCACCAGCAGCGCAGCCAAACCGTCGCGCCAACTGACCGCTTCGATGCCTTTGAGCGTGGTCTTCACCAGGAAAAAACTGACGATGGGCTGAGCGCTCCAGACCGGCGCCGCCACCGAGGCCGGCGCGTAGGTCAACGCCTTGAGGGTCATGATCGACCCGATGGCGTAGAGAAAGCCCGCGGTAACGAAACAACCGATACTGCTGGCGGCGATTCTTTCAGGTTTGAACTCGATTTTGAGTAAACTACCCAACGTCACGAGCAGCAAGAGTCCAGTTGCATGCATGACCAACGCGCCCAGCACCGGTGTGCCACCGTTCTCGGTGCCAAACTTTTTCAACACCGGCACGATGCCGTAGCAGACCGTAGCCATCACTGAGGTCAGCGTCAGTACTTTCTTCCGTTCACGCCCTTGGTCTTGGCTGTCGGTCTCGACGACGAAAAACACGCCGGAAACAATCAGCACCACGCCGGCCAAGACGACCAACGTCAGCGGCTCGCCCAAGAACAGAGCCGCGAGCAGCACGGTGATCAACGGCGATGAATTATTGAGTGACTGCGCCCGCGACGCGCCAATTTGATCGACGGTTTTGACGAACAAGGTGCGGCCAAGATAGGCCCCCACGACTCCGGTGCAAGCGAAAACCAAGATCGCCAGCGGCGGTATATTTGCGGCGAACAGTTCGCCTTCGATCAGCGCCGCGGCGATCAGAGTGATGAGAATCGTCGCTTGCTGATAAAGCGTGGCCGCACTGACGTCGGCATGGACCAAACCGCGCTTGACCAGCACCGGGCTGGTGCCCCAGAAAAGCCCAGCAACGATGGCATAGAGAATCCCGGTTTCCACAAGCTCAAATTATCCCGACAGGGAGGCTTTCGCCGTTGCAAAGACGCTGCTGAACATCGGCCGCGTGAGCTTGCCGGTAAAAGTGTTCTGCTGGCTCGGATGATAGGAGCAAATCAACCGCAAACCGCCGGCCACTTGGAACACGGCGCCATGAGTGAATTTCGGCCGTGGTTTGGGGAACCCTGCACCGGTTTCTCGATAGGCTGCAAAAAATGAATCGAAGGCGATTTTGCCGAGCACAATGACAACTTGGAGATTTTTAAACAGCCGCAGTTCTTCGATCAAATACGAGCGGCAACGATTGAACTCG
>DASSGE010000223.1:0-3108 GCA_035693605.1 Binatia bacterium | reverse complement strand
AAGTAGCGTCAAGGACTGCCGCGCATTAGATCCCGGAGCCGGTCGAGCATGATTGAAGCAAATACCGAGCTGGAACCTCTGTTCAGCTCGCCGCCTGACTTGTAAATGGTTCAGCTTCGTAGTTTCGCTGTGATCATTCTTAAACCAGCAAGACTTGGTCATCATCTACGAGCAATTTTCAACGCGATGTAAGGAACCAAATTTAGAAGAATAATGTCGAGCTCGTAGATCGACATGCCGGCGTAGTGAAGCATGTCAAATTGCTCGACGGAAAACGAAACCATCGGGCGTGCAGCAAATACATCCAATCATGCGCCAGTATAAAGAATAGAAACCACACGAGGAGGATACCGTAGTTAATAAAGGCGCACCACAGAAGCGTGTTGCGGACGGCATTGTTAGTCATGGGCGACCTCTGATCCGAGCGCGACCACACGGCTTGATCGACCGCCGTGCGCCGCCGAAGACATATTCAATTCTAACCTACCTGGCTATCCTCCCTACAGGCCGTAGCGCTTTTTCGTTTCCGCGATGAAGCCGGTTTCATCGAGCGTCTTGACGAAATTGGCATTGATAATCTGCTGGATATCCAACTGGCCGACTTTGGGAGTAACGCGGGCAACGTACTTTTGAATATTTCTCCAAGCGGCGGGATCAGGGGCGACATCCAGAGAAGACACTGTGCGCAGGGCGTTGTAAGAGGTCTCGGCGTCCTGATCCGTGCGCAGGCGAAGATGCTTCTTGAGCACCTCCATGACCTCGCGTTTGTTGCGCGGGCTGTGAATAAAAACCACGCCTTCGACCATGCCTTTGACCAAACGCATGATCAAGTCCGGGGAATTGCTGATGCGATCACTGCGCGTGCAGATGCCGACGCCTTGATAAGGCACCTTCAGCTCTGTTGTGTTTGCCAGCGAGCGGAGACCCGTCCGTTTCGCCACCGCCGCCGAGGCTTCGGTGATCACTGCGGCATCGATGTTCGCGGCGAGCAGAGCTTGGAGTATCGTCGGTTCGTCACCGATCACGCGCATTTGCAGTTTGTACTTGTCGGCATCAACGCCAAGCCGATCCAACACGATCATCGTTTGCAGCCAGAAGCCGCCGCCGATGCTCTGCACACCAAAAATTTTCTCCCGCAGCGCCGTAAGCGAGTCAATTTCCGGCCGCACCATCAACTCCCGCGCGATGCGGTTAAATGGACTGGCGACGCAGCCGAGCTTGGCGCCTCCAGAAACGCCGCTGATGACCGATGAAACGGCGGGCCAAAAGGCCTGAACATCGCCTGCCATCACCGCGGTGAGGCTGATCTGGCCGTTGCGTACCTGGAGCATATTCACATCGAGATTGTATCTCTTGAAAATGCCCTTGTCCGCCGCCACCCACATC
Source organism: Binatia bacterium (assembly GCA_035693605.1). GTDB lineage: Bacteria > Desulfobacterota > Binatia > UBA9968 > UBA9968 > DP-20. Next base: position 1,722 of record DASSGE010000223.1, on the reverse strand, counting down.
GGGCCGACCGTCTCATTATGACCGCCGTAGGAGATCAGCAGCTTGTCCTGTGCTCCCGCTGTCGAAAGTGTCGCCAGAGCGGGTGCGAAAATAATACTCGCGTAGATGATCCAGTACTTGGCGGCAAAACCCATAATTTACCTCTTCAAAAGATTGAAACGCGCGGTGCCGTGAAGCGTTTGCGGCGATTGAAACCGGCCGTTATGAGTTGCTGGCGCGCCGCGCTTTAACTTATCGCACTCCGCAATATAGCCACAGGCTTTTTTTATCGCTGGTTTCTTGTCTCTGGTCGACCTGCACGTGGACAGCTCGACGGCTTCGGCAAACTTGCTTCCTGTTATAGGCACCGGCGTGCGTAGCGTCAACACAATACTCCAGGGTTTCCGAAGGAAGTAATGGACGCAATTGGATAGCCGTACTTGCGGAAGAGGCTTTGCCGATGACAGGCAATCGCTGTCACGAATAGTTTACGTCTTTGTTTTTCGACAGCAGCTTCTATTTGTGGTGGCGCGCTTGACACGGTCGTTCGTCCCGCCCTAAGCTTCGCCGATGCTTTCCTCACTGACAACCATGCCTAATGCCTGTTTCCGGTCACTATGGAGGATGTTATGAAACGACTCGCGTGCGCGGTCTTAGTTGCGCTGGCGTCGGTTACCCACGTGCACGCCCAGACGCCATTCTATCAGGGTAAGACGATCAGAATCATCGTCGGCAATCTGGCCGGCGACGCCTACGATCTTTGGGCGAGAATCTTTGCTCAATACATGGGCAAATACATTGCCGGCAATCCCACTTTCATCGTGCAAAACATGACTGGGGCTGGCGGTGTGATTGCCGCCAACTATGTTTATTCGGTGGCGAAGCCCGATGGACTCACCCTCGGCACGTTCGGGCCGTCGATGTATTTCGACCAACTGGCGAAACGCCCCGAGGTCCGCTTTGACTGGGCAAAATTCACCTGGCTCGGTACGCCCGAACAAACCGAATTTATCCTGGTTATGAGGACGGACACGCCCTACCAGTCGATCGAGGATGTCCGCAAGGCCGCGCAGCCGCCCAAGTGCGGCGCCACCGGCACGAGCACGTCCGGCTATTATATGCCGAAATTTCTGGACGACGGCTTGGGCATCAAATTCAACATTGTCAGCGGCTATCCCGGCGGCGGTGAGATTGATTTGGGGATCGAGCGCGGCGAGTTGCACTGCCGTAATTTGACGATCAGCACTTATTTCGCCCGCGAGCCATTTCTGACCTGGCACAAGAAAGGTTTTGTTCGGCCGATATTACAAACAGGAAAAAATCGTGATCCTCTCGTTCCCGACGTGCCGTCGATCTATGAGTTGATGGACCAGTACAAAACCCCGGAAGCGACCCGGAGGGTGGCCACGGTCCTCCTCGCACCCGCCGTCTTCGGCCGGCCGATGGTCGCCACGCCGGGCGTGCCGCCCGACCGCGTGAAGATTTTGCGCGACGCTTACCACCGATCGCTGAAAGATCCGGCACTGCTCGAAGAATTGAAAAAGCGCCGTTGGTCAGTAGATGCGATCGGCGGCGAGGAGTTGGCGAAGCTGGCCAAAGAGGTGGTTTCACAACCACCCGATGTTGTCGATCGGATGATGAAATTGTTGGGCAATTAGGCGGGAACGAATCGTATGTCTTCGTCAGTGATGGCTCGCGTACTCTTCCGCTTCGAGATCAGCCGTTCTGGCTCACAGTGCCGCA
>DASSGE010000222.1:0-6307 GCA_035693605.1 Binatia bacterium | reverse complement strand
ATCGGCGCCATGATTTTGCAAGAGTCGCTGGCCTTGGGGTTACTTGGCTACGTTTTTGGCGCCCTGCTGATCAATCTGACCTATGAAAAGTTTCCGCGCCGGGTGGCGATTCTGGCGTTCGATCAAACCGTATTGTTTGTGATCGTCGCGTTCATATGCGTAGCCGCAAGCATTGTCGGAATCCGGCGCGCTCTGGCGATCGATCCGACCACGGCCATGGCGGGAGGGGCGTGATGTTGGCGGTCGCGGCGGCGAATTTGACCAAGATTTTCGGCCAAGGCGATAGCCAGATCGTCGCACTTAAGGACGCCCAGGTTTCGGTCGAGCCGGGAGAGATCGTCGCACTCATGGGTCCGAGCGGTTCGGGCAAGACGACGCTGCTACGTGCGCTGTCGCTGATCGATCCGCCGACCTCGGGGCAGATCGCCATCGGTGGTGAAGCCATTTTCGACGGCGAGCGGGTACTGATCGATGACCGCAAGTTGCGACGGCAGCGCATGGGGATCGTCTTTCAGGCGTACAATCTGATACCGTTTCTGACCACGGTGGAAAATGTCGCGCTGGTGTTGACCCTCAACGGGATTTCCCAGCATGACGCGCTGACGCGAGCCCATGCGCTGCTCCAGCGCCTCGATCTCGGTCAACGCTCAGACATCTATCCGGCCACGCTGTCGGGCGGCGAGCAGCAGCGGGTCGCGGTCGCCCGTGCGGTGATCAACGATCCTGCCCTGATTCTCGCCGATGAACCGACGGCGGCGCTCGATACCCAACGGGGTAAGGCGGTGATGGAGCTCTTGCGCAACCTCGGGCGCACCCGCCACGCGGCGGTGATTGTGGTGACCCATGATGAAAGAATGATCGAGGGTTTCGACCGGGTGTATCACATGATCGACGGACGTATTACCAATAATTGATTCCCCGCAGAGGAGGATTGTCATATGTCTGACTTGCTTTGGTTTGTCGGGTTTTTCGCGGCCTACATCGTCTTGATGCGCTGGGTGTTGCCACGACTCGGCGTGCCGACTTGAATGGCGTCTCCTGGCGGCGTCGAGTCTCGACGCCAAGGTCAGGATGATGAGAAGAAGCGGGAGCCGATGCGATGAGAGTGCTGGTGCTCAACTGCGGCAGCTCGACGCTCAAGTTCCAGGTCATCGAGACCGATGGACGGGCTGCGCCCCGCAAGCTCGCGCGCGGTATCGTCGATCGTATCGGCGCTTCGGCTGCCTATTCCTTCAAAGCGGACAGCGGCGCAGCGGAAGAGAAAACGTTGGCAGTTGCCAATCATGAAGTCGCGGTGCGCCTGGTGATCGATTGGCTGCGCTCGCGGCCGGAATTGGGCGGGATCGACGCTGTCGGCCATCGGGTGGTGCATGGCGGCGATCGATTCGTTAAATCGGTATTAATCGACGACGACGTAATCGCCGCGCTCGAGGATCTCTGCGAAATCGCGCCGCTGCATAATCCCGGCGCGGTGAGCGGGATACGCGCGGCGCGCAAGATTCTCGGCGCTGCCGTGCCGATGGCGGCGGCCTTCGACACCTCATTTCATCACTCGATTCCGGAGCCGGCGGCTCTTTACGCGATTCCGTACGAGTTGTCGCTCAAGCACAAAATCCGCCGCTACGGCTTTCATGGTTTGGCGCACCAGTACGATATTTTGCGCTACGCAGAGTTGGCCGGAAAAGCGCCGGCGCAGGTCAGCGCGGTTACCCTGCATCTGGGCAACGGCTGCTCGGCGACGGCGATCCGCGGCGGCCAATCGCTCGATACGTCGATGGGCTTCACGCCGCTCGAAGGCTTGGTGATGGGCACGCGCTCGGGCGATCTCGATCCGGCGCTAGTGAGTTATCTGGCGCGGAAGGAGCAGGTGGACGCCGCGACGGTTGAGAACTGGCTCAACAAACGGTCGGGGCTGCTGGGAGTTTCCGGGATCTCGAACGACATGCGCGAATTGACAGCCGCGTATCAGAGCGATCCGCGCGCGCGCTTGGCGGTCGAGATGTTTTGTTACCGCGCGCGCAAGTATCTCGGCGCCTATCTGGCGGTGCTTGGCGGCGCCGCGCAGGCGGTGATCTTCAGCGGCGGTATCGGCGAGAATTCGCCGTTGGTAAGAAAGAACATTCTCGACCGCATGGAGTGGTGCGGTGTGACGGTGGATGAGGTGGCGAATGAATCGGTGCTTGGCAATGACGGTAGAATTTCTGCCGCGAATTCCAAACTCGACGTCTTCGTCATCCACACCGACGAGGAAGCGATCATCGCGCGCGAGACGGCGCGAATCGTCGCGGCGGCCGGCTGATCGCCCTGCCCGCATCCCCGCCTTCTCCCATCGGGAGAAGGGGTAAAGATTCGCAGCGAAGAGGATTCGATGAACGACGTGAAAATCAACAACGAACTCGGTGCCACTGGGCGTAATTCGCTGCCATGCTGCCGCCGAGCCGTCAACGATTTAAAACACGCACGGAAAGCCGTGGAGGGCCGGTTTTTCATTCGCCGCCAAGATGTCGAGCCATTCGAGATTGGCCAGTGGCGGTGGCATCATGGCTGAGATGCAATCCCGGCAATGGCTGATCGCCGGCGCGCTGTTGGCTGGCGCGATTGCCGCCGTGGTGATGTGGCAGCGTTGGCCCAAGACTGACCTTGGCGACGGCTTCGCGTCAGGCAATGGACGCATCGAGGCCACCGAGTACGACATCGCAACCAAGCAAGCGGGCCGTATCGCCAAAGTGCTCGTCGCCGAAGGTGAAATGGTCAAAGCGGACCAACTTCTGGTCGAAATGGACACCGCCGAATTGATATCCGATTTACGCGAGGCCGAGGCTGAGCTCCGACAGGCGCGCGAGGATAAGAATCAGGCGTTGGCGGTCGTAACGCAGCGCGAGAGCGATATTCGCCAAGCACGCGCGGCCGTGAACCAACGGGAAAGCGAAATCAAACAGGTGCGCGCCGCAATCGCGCAACGGGAAAATGAATTGGCGCTGGCGCAAAAGGAATATGCGCGGGCACAAGCGCTGATCGAGAAGGATTTTATTTCACGAGAGTCGTTCGACCAGGAACATAGCCGCGCCAAGAGCGCAGCCGCGACTCTGGCACAAGAACAGGCGCGACAGCAGGCAGCTGAGGCAGCGTTAGCGTCGGAACAGGCACGCCAGCAATCCGCCGACGCGGTGCTCAAGGGCGCGCAGATTCAAATCGCCCAGCGCGATGCCGCCATCGATGCCAGCCAGGCGCGCATCGAAAAAATCAAGATATTGATCGCCGATGCGATGCTGACAACGCCGATTGCCGGTCGGGTGCTGTACCGGCTCGCCGAGCCGGGCGAAGTGCTTCCCGCCGGCGGCAAAGTGCTCACCGTGTTGGAGTTGACCGATGTCTATATGTCGATCTTTCTTCCGACGGCGCTGGTCGGTCGCATAACCGTCGGCTCAGAGGCGCGCATCATACTCGACGCGGTGCCGCAATTTGTGATTCCTGCCACGGTTTCATTCGTCGCGGCGCGCGCCCAATTCACGCCCAAAGAAGTCGAGACTCGCACCGAACGAGAGAAGCTGATGTTTCGCGTCAAGGTGCGAATCGATCCTGGACTGCTGACCAAGTATCGCGAGCAGGTTAAGACCGGTCTGCCCGGTGTCGCTTATGTTCGCCTCAATGGCAGCGCCGCCTGGCCCGAGCACTTGCGGGTGGCGCTGCCGAAATAGTCAGACAAAAATAAATCGAGAATGGATAACGGAAATTGATAATGGAATTCGTTGGCAGTGTCTCTCGTCGACTTTGAACTTTTGTACCTTAAAGTTTGCACCAAACTTTTTGCTCATGGAACCCATTGCTGCCGATACCATCGTGGCTCGTTTATCCGGCGTGACGCATCGCTACGGCAAGATCCTGGCGCTCGACGGCGTGGATTTGATGATTCCAGCGGGCTGTATGGCGGGGGTTATCGGTCCTGATGGCGTCGGCAAGTCGACTTTGCTCGGGCTGGTCGCGGGCGCACGCGAGCTTCAAAACGGCTCGGTCCAGGTGTTGGGTGGCAAGATGGACTCGCGCGGTTTTCGTGCCCAGGTCGCGCCGAGGATCGCTTATATGCCCCAAGGGTTGGGGGGTAATCTCTATGCGACGCTGTCGGTTTTCGAGAATGTCGATTTTTTTGGCCGGCTGTTCGGCCAAACGCAAAGGGAACGCACCTTGCGCATCGCCAGTCTGCTCCGTAGCACCGGGTTGGCGGATTTCAAAGATAGGCCGGCGGGCAAACTTTCCGGCGGCATGAAACAAAAACTCGGTCTCTGTTGCGCGCTCATCCACGATCCGCAGCTGTTGATCCTCGATGAGCCGACCACGGGTGTCGATCCGCTGTCACGCCGGCAGTTTTGGGAGTTGATCGCGCAGATTCGCACGCGCCGTCCCGGCATGAGCGTACTGGTGGCGACGGCGTACATGGAAGAGGCGCAACGTTTCGATTGGCTGGCGGCGCTCGATGACGGCCGACTATTGGCGGTGGGGCGGCCTGATGAACTGACATCGCGCTTTAATACTAAATCTTTGGAAGCTGCATTTATTCAATTGCTGCCCGAGACCAAGCGGCGCGGCCATAAGACTTTGGAAATTCCGCCGCCGCCGGCGCATGACGGCGAGGCGGCCATCGAAGCGCAGGGATTGACTATGCGCTTCGGCGCCTTCACAGCCGTGGACCAGGTGACTTTTCGCATCGAGCGCGGCGAGATCTTCGGCTTTCTCGGTTCCAATGGCTGCGGCAAGACGACAACGATGAAAATGCTCACTGGCTTGTTGCCGGCGAGCGCGGGAACGGCGCGACTGTTCGGCAAGCCGATCGATGCCCGCGATCTCGAGACGCGTAAGCGCGTCGGCTACATGTCACAGTCTTTTTCGCTCTATAACGAATTAACCGTACGGCAGAATCTGGCACTGCACGCACAGTTGTTTCACGTCCCCGCCGACACCATTGGCGGGCGTGTCGACGAGCTTATCGACGAGTTTCAGTTGCGCGAGCAGGCGGACAGCCTGCCCTCGGCATTGCCGCTTGGCCTGCGTCAGCGGCTGTCCCTGGCAGTGGCGGTGGTGCATCGGCCCGAAATGCTTATCCTCGACGAGCCGACGTCCGGCGTCGACCCGATCGCGCGCGATGAGTTTTGGCGCTTGTTGATCGAGCTGTCGCGCCAGCACGGTGTAACGATCTTTGTCTCGACTCATTTCATGAACGAAGGCGAGCGTTGCGATCGCATTTCTTTGATGCACGCCGGCCGCGTGTTGGCGAGCGATACACCGGCGGCGCTGATTCGCGGTCGTGACGCGGATAATTTGGAAAGTGCATTTATCAGTTACCTCGAGGAGGCGAGCGGCGCCGAGGCGAAATCTGCCGATGACAAAACGGCTTCGCACGAAGAAACTTTCAAGCCCATTGCAGCGACACTGCATCCATCGTCGCCCTTCAGTTTTCAACGGCTATTCGCCTATGCGCGCCGTGAAGCGCTGGAACTCTGGCGCGATCCGATCCGGCTGACCTTTGCGATTCTCGGTTCGGTAATCCTGATGTTGATTCTCGGCTATGGCATCAGTCTCGATGTCGAAGACTTGCGCTTCGCGGTCTTGGATCGCGACCAGACCCCGCAGAGCCGCGATTACATTCAAAACATTTCTGCGTCGCGCTACTTCATCGAGCGCCCGGCGCTGGCCGATGTTAGCGAGTTGGACCGGCGCATGCGCAGTGGCGAGGTCAGCGTCGCCATCGAGATTCCCAGCAATTTCGCCGTCGATCTCAAGCGTGGACGGACGGCCGAAATCGGCGTCTGGGTCGATGGCGCCATGCCGTTTCGCGGCGAAACCGTCAAAGGTTACGTGCAGGGACTGCACAACCAGTACCTGAGCGATCTCGCACGGCGCACTTCCGGCGAACTGCCGCCGGCGATGGCGGTCGAGATCGAGACTCGTTACCGCTACAACCAAGATTTCCGCAGTCTCGACGCCATGGTGCCGGCGGTGATTCCAATGCTGCTGATGTTTATTCCGGCGATCCTCATGGCCGTCGGCGTGGTGCGCGAAAAAGAATTGGGCTCGATCACCAATCTCTACGTTACCCCGGTGACACGCTTGGAATTTCTGCTTGGCAAACAGCTGCCTTATATCGTGCTCAGCATGATCAGCTTCGTCGCTTTGGTGATTTTTGCCGTGCTGGTGTTTCGCGTGCCGCTCAAAGGCAGTCTTGCGACCCTCGGTCTGGGCGCGCTGCTTTACGTGACGGCAACGACTGGATTGGGTCTGTTGATGTCTGCCTTCAGCCGGACACAGATCGCCG
>DASSGE010000221.1:0-7810 GCA_035693605.1 Binatia bacterium | reverse complement strand
ATTGGATTCAAAGAATTCAGGATGGCTTCCATCAGGGTGTCGAGTTTTGCAAAGAGTCCTGGCAGGAGTTGCAAAAAGTACATTGGCCGTCGCGTAAGGAAACCTACATGGCGACGATGGTGGTTATTGTCGTTGTGATCTTGGTGTCGCTGTATTTGGCAACCGTGGATTTTGTCCTGACAAAGGCAGTTGAAGCGATTATCGGCTAATTACTAGGTTCTCCCCTTATGGCGAAACAGTGGTATATCGTTCACACTTTTTCTGGCTTTGAACAAAAGACCAAAGCTGCCCTAGAGGAGCGCGTCAAGCAGCTCGGCAAGCAAGATCTCTTCGGCGAGATCCTTGTGCCGATGGAAAAGGTTGTCGAGTTAGTAAAGGGGAAAAAGAAAACTTCGTCGCGAAAGTTCTTTCCCGGCTACATTCTCGTGCAGATGGAACTCAATGACGACACTTGGCATGTAGTTAAGGAAACTCCAAAAGTTACCGGTTTCGTCGGCGGGAGTACAAATCCGCCGTCGGTTAGCGATGAAGAAGTGAGAGCGATCACGCAGCAAATGGAAGAGGGTGCAATCAAGCCGAAACCGCGCGTCTCGTTTTCAGTCGGGGAAAACGTCAAGGTCGTTGACGGTCCGTTTGCGGACTTCAACGGTGTCGTCGAAGAGGTTAAGCCCGATAAGGGCAAGCTAAGAGTATTAATTAGCATATTTGGGCGGGCGACGCCTGTTGAGCTGGAGTTTGTCCAGGTCGAACGCAACTAATTTGATTAGAAGGGTCAAAAGCAATGGCTAAGAAAGTCATCGGTGAAATCAAATTACAGATCCCTGCGGGCCAGGCGAACCCCAGCCCCCCGGTGGGCCCAGCGCTCGGCCAGCGTGGCGTCAATATTATGGAGTTTTGCAAAGCCTTCAACGCTGCAACCCAGGCGCAGATGGGCATGGTCACGCCGGTGATTATCACCGTCTATGCCGACCGATCGTTTACTTTCGTCACCAAGACACCGCCAGCATCAGTTTTGCTCAAGAAGGCCGCTGGACTGGAAAGGGGCTCCAAGGAACCCGGCAAGACGACTGTCGGCAAAGTGACTCGGGCTCAAGTTAGAGAGATCGCTGAGTTAAAGCTGAAGGATTTAACGGCCAGTGACTTGGCGGCAGCGGAAAAGTCTGTCGCGGGAACCGCCCGAAGTATCGGCTTGGAAGTCGAAGGTTAATTCGTTAACCGCAAAATAGCTCAGCCAAATCGAGGAACGCCATGAGTGGAATGGGAAAAAGTTATCGCAAGGTCTTCGAAAAAGTAGATCGCAATCAACGCTACCAATTGGAAGATAGTTTGAAGTTGGTCAAAGAAACCGCCCGTGCCAAATTTGATGAAACCGTCGATATGGCGATCCGATTGGGTGTTGATCCGCGTCAGGCCGATCAAAATATTCGCGGTACGGTCGCATTGCCGCATGGGATGGGTAAAACGGTTCGGGTTTTGGCATTCGCCAAGGGCGAAAAGGAACGCGAGGCTCAGGAAGCTGGCGCCGATTTCGTTGGCAGCGACGAATTGATCAAGCAAATCCAAGAAGGCTGGCTCGATTTCGACAAAGCGGTTGCCACTCCGGATATGATGGCTGCAGTCGGTCGGATTGGTAAGATCCTCGGTCCGCGTGGCCTCATGCCCAATCCTAAGACCGGAACGGTAAGTTTGGATATCGGAAAGGCGGTCCGAGAAATCAAGGCAGGCAAGCTAGAATTTCGCGTCGACAAGGCGGGGATTGTCCACGTACCAGTGGGACGGGCGTCGTTTTCCGCCGAACAATTGATCGACAATGCCCGAATGGTGTTACTGACGGTGCTACGGGCAAAACCGGCATCGGCTAAAGGTAATTACGTCAAGGGTGTGACGGTTGCTACTACCATGGGGCCTGGAATTAAAATCGATCTAGCGCAGATCCGGTCCATGGCCGCTTGATCGCTGCGGATTGTTAGCAGCATTAATCAATAATAGATCAGAGTAGGATCGGGGAGAAGAAAATGTCGGAAGCGCAAGTTGTCGTTCGTGCCGGCTACGCGGAGAAGTCCGAAACAGTGAACGCCGTTCATGAGCGGCTCAAATCCGCCAAAATGGCCATTGTTACGGAATACCGCGGCTTGACGGTTGCGCAAATGACTAAATTGCGTCGCGAAGTGCGCCAGGTCGCGGGCGAGTATCAAGTGATTAAAAACACTTTGGTGCGTCGTGCTCTGAAGGACACCGTCTACGGCGAATTAGCGAATCTGCTCGAGGGACCTAATGGTTGGGTGTTTGCCTATGACGACCCGGTGCTACTCACCAAGACATTGCTCAAGTTCGCCGACGATAATGAAAAACTGACCATTAAGGGCGCAGTCTTCGAAGGACGCTTGATGGATCCGGCGCAGGTCAAGGTTCTCTCTCAGATGCCCAGCAAGCCGGAATTGCAGGCGAAATTGCTGGCGCTGATCAACGCTCCGGCGACTCAGTTGTTGCGCACTATTCAGGAGCCCGGTGCGCAGATGGTGCGTTTACTCGAGTCTTTGCGCAAATCAAAAGGCGAATAATAATTAATTAGCAGATATTTTAAAGGGGGAAGTTATGGAAGGCGTATCAAGAGAACAAGTTAAAGACTACATCAAGAACATGACCTTGATGGATGCAGCAACTTTGGTGAAAGAACTCGAGGAAGAATTAGGCGTCAGCGCAGCCGCGCCGGTGGCAGTGGCCGCCGCCGCTGGTCCAGCGGCCGCAGCAGCTGAAGAGAAGACCGAATTCAATGTCATTCTCGCCGAAGCCGGTGAGAAGAAGATTCAGGTCATCAAAGTAGTTCGCGAACTCACTGGGTTGGGCCTGAAGGAAGCCAAGGATCTGGTTGACGGCGCGCCGAAGCCTGTCAAGGAGGGCGTTTCCAAGGCCGATGCCGAGAACATCAAGAAGAAGCTGGAAGAACAGGGCGCTAAGGTCGAAGTCAAGTAAATCTCTCGCAGTGGATCGTTCCGTTGGATTTTTAAAATGGACCGTCGCTAGTTCGAGAGAGGAGCACGCATGGCATTTCAGGTTGCCAATAACTTACGATTCCGCCGTAGCTTCGGGAGAATTCGAAAAATTATCGATCTCCCGTATTTGATCGAAATCCAAAAAAACTCTTACGAGCTGTTCCTGCAGAAAGATGCGGCGCCGACCGAGCGCCAGAACATGGGCCTGCAGGAGGTTTTTAAGTCGGTCTTTCCGATAAAGGATTTTAATGAAACCGCTTCCTTGGAATTTGTCAGTTATACCCTCGGTGAGCCTAAGTATGATGTCGAGGAGTGTCACCAGCGGGGCATGACTTACGCCGCACCGTTGAAGGTGACGGTGCAGTTGGTGTTGTGGGATGTCGATCAGCAGACGGGCGCGCGCAGCATCAAGAACGTCAAAGAGCAGGAAGTTTATTTCGGGGAAGTCCCGCTCATGACAATCAACGGTACCTTCATGATCAACGGCACCGAGCGGGTTATTGTCAGCCAGTTGCACCGCTCGCCCGGAGTATTTTTCGAGCATGACAAGGGAAAGACCCATGCGAGCGGCAAGTTGCTCTATTCGGCGCGGGTGATTCCTTACCGCGGATCGTGGGTCGATCTCGAATTCGATCCACGCGATGTGGTCTATGTGCGCATCGATCGCCGGCGGAAGTTTCATGCAACGGTGTTGTTACGCGCCCTTGGCATGACCAGCGAAGACTTACTGAACTACTACTATCGCAGTGACACGATTCACTTCGACGGCCGCAAGGCGACCTTGGAATTCAATGCCAACCATCTGTTGGGCGCGAAAGTTAGCGCCGATGTTCGCGATCCGAAGTCAAACGACGTGATTGTCAAGGAAGGCAAAAAGTTCACGCGACCTGTGTTGCGTCAAATGGAAGCGGCGCGGATTAAGCAAGTGCCGATCGCTTTAGAGGAGATTCTCGGCCGGGTGGCATCTCATGACATCATCGACCCGCACGGAAAAGAAGTCCTGGTCGAATGCAATCACGAGATCACTCAGGAAAAGCTCGACCTGATCCGTGAAAAAGGGCTTACCCAAATCGACGTATTGTTTATCGACGAATCGAGTGTGGGACCCTATTTGCGTAATACCCTGCTGCAAGACCGCATTCGTTCACCTCAAGACGCCATACTGGAGATTTATCGGCGCTTGCGGCCCGGCGATCCACCTACGGTTGAGTCGGCGACAAACTTCTTCAACAACTTGTTTTTTAATCCGGATCGCTATGACCTGTCCAAGGTCGGTCGGTTAAAGCTTAACCATCGGCTCAAGCTCAATATTCCGCTGGAGCAGGGCACCCTGCGCAAAGAGGATATTCTCGAAGTCGTGCGCTACTTGATGGAGCTCAAGAACGGCAATGGCTCGGTGGACGATATCGATCACCTGGGCAATCGCCGCGTGCGTGCGGTCGGTGAGTTGGTGGAAAACCATTTCCGCGTCGGCTTGGTGCGGATGGAGCGGGCGATCAAGGAAAAGATGAGCCTGCAGGACATCGAGACTTTGATGCCGCAGGAGCTGATCAACTATAAACCCGTCTCAGCAGCGCTCAAGGAGTTCTTTGGATCCAGTCAGTTATCGCAGTTCATGGATCAGACCAATCCGCTGTCCGAGATAACTCATAAGCGGCGGCTTTCGGCTCTTGGTCCCGGTGGTCTGACGCGCGAGCGCGCCGGTTTCGAAGTGCGGGACGTTCATCCGACCCACTACGGCCGGGTCTGTCCAATCGAAACCCCTGAAGGTCCAAATATCGGTTTGATCGCTTCCTTAACCACTTATGCGCGGGTTAACGATTTCGGTTTTATCGAGACGCCTTATCGCGAAGTCGAGAATGGCCGGGTTACTGACCGAATTCGCTATCTCTCGGCCCTCGAAGAAGAGGACCACGTGATCGCCCAGGCGAACGCGCCGATCGACGGTCGCGGTAATTTTTCCGCGGATTTGGTATCATCGCGCAAGGGCGGCGAATTCGTGATGGCCCGTCCGGAAGAAGTGAATTTCATGGACGTGTCGCCAAACCAGCTGGTGAGCGTTGCCGCTTCGCTGATTCCTTTCCTGGAAAACGATGACGCAAATCGCGCCCTGATGGGTTCTAATATGCAGCGCCAGGCGGTGCCGCTTCTGCGCACCGAAGCACCGTTTGTCGGTACCGGAATGGAGCGCACAGTGGCGCGGGATTCCGGAGTTACCATCGTCGCGCGCCGCGACGGCTTGGTCGAAAGCGTCGATTCCACGCGCATTGTCGTGAAGGCCGACAAGCCTGCCGGCTCACGGGATACCGGTGTCGATATATACAACCTGGTCAAATACCAGCGTTCTAATCAAAACACCTGCAACAATCAGCGTCCCATTGTCGTGGTCGGTGATCAAGTCAAAGCCGGCGATGTCATTGCTGATGGTCCGTCGACCGAGATGGGTGAATTGGCGCTCGGACGCAACGTTGTTGTTGCGCTGATGCCGTGGGGCGGTTACAACTTCGAAGATTCGATTTTGATCAACGAGCGGGTCGTCAAAGAAGATATTTACACCTCGATCCACATCGAAGAGTTCGAGTGCGTGTCGCGCGACACGAAATTGGGACCCGAGGAAATCACCAGGGATATCCCGAACGTTGGCGACGAGGCGCTCACCGATCTCGATGAAAGCGGCATCATTCGCATCGGTGCCGAAGTTAAGCCAGGCCATATCCTGGTCGGCAAGATCACGCCGAAGGGCGAAACTCAGTTGTCGCCAGAAGAAAAACTGCTGCGCGCGATCTTTGGCGAAAAAGCTGGCGAAGTGCGCGATACTTCGCTGCGCGTACCGCCTGGGGTTGAAGGGACGGTCATCAACGTCCGCATCTTCTCACGTAAGGGGTTGGGCAAAGACGATCGCAGCAAGTCGATTGAGGATGAAGAGGTCACACGGCTGCGCAAGGACCAGCATGACGAGGTGCGGATTCTTCAAGAAGGCGCGCTCCGTCGACTGAAAAAACTACTAGTCGGCCGCCGTCTGGCGAGCCGCATCAGCGACGATAGCCGCAAAGTTCTACTCAATAAAGGTCAGGAGGTGGCCGAGGAAGATCTCGATCAGCTGCCGATGTCTTACTGGAGCGAGATTCAGGTCGATAATGAATCGGTAGAGAATGAGCTTGGCCGGATCATCGAAAGCACGACTACTCAGGTCAACCTAATTAAGCATGCCTTCGAAGATAAGATTGAGAAGCTAAAAGGCGGCGATGAGTTACCTCCTGGCGTCATCAAGATGGTCAAGGTTTTTGTCGCCATCAAACGTAAGCTCCAAGTCGGCGACAAGATGGCCGGCCGGCATGGCAACAAGGGTGTCATCTCCCGTATTCTGCCCGAAGAGGACATGCCGTACTTAGAGGACGGTACACCTGTCGACGTCGTGCTAAATCCGTTAGGTGTCCCGTCGCGAATGAACGTCGGTCAGATTCTCGAGGCCCATTTGGGATGGGCAGCGCGCAGTCTGGGCCAGCAAATCGACGATCTCTTGCGCAGCCACAATGGAGATATCGATCAGTTGCGGCGCCGGTTGAAGGATTACTTGAATACTCGTGACGCCAACGAATTGATCGATGGCGCCAAGGATGTGGAGGTGTTGAAGCTGGCGTCCAAATATCGCGACGGTGTGCGTATCGCGTCGCCGGTCTTCGACGGTGCGGCGGAAGAAGAAATTTTTAACCTGTTACGCAAAGCCGGCTTGCCGGCCACCGGACAGGCGACGTTGTACGATGGTCGCACTGGCGAACCGTTCGATGGCAAAGTCACCGTCGGCGTTATGTACATCATGAAGCTGCATCATTTGGTCGACGACAAGATTCACGCCCGTTCGACCGGGCCCTACTCGCTTGTCACCCAGCAGCCCCTGGGCGGTAAGGCTCAGTTCGGCGGCCAGCGTTTGGGCGAAATGGAAGTCTGGGCTCTCGAAGCGTATGGCGCCGCGTATACGTTGCAAGAGATGCTTACGGTGAAGTCCGACGATGTCGTCGGGCGCACGCGTATGTACGAAGCGATCGTCAAGGGTGACAATCTGCTCGAACCGGGACTTCCTGAATCTTTCAACGTCATGGTCAAAGAACTCCAAAGCCTGGGTTTGGATGTCGATCTCGTCGAAGAAAAGTAGGTAGCCCCAGTACGGCTGTGCCGCTAACACCGGAGGTGATCCTGTTATGGAAGATCTGTTTAATTTATTTGAAAAGCCAAAAAATCCGCTCAGTTTTAACGCGATCAAAGTTTCCGTCGCTTCGCCGGAAAAGATTCGCTCATGGTCTCATGGTGAAGTCAAAAAGCCTGAGACGATTAATTATCGGACTTTCAAGCCGGAACGTGACGGCTTATTTTGCGCCAAGATCTTCGGTCCGACCAAAGATTACGAATGTAACTGCGGCAAGTACAAACGGATGCGCCATCGTGGCGTCGTCTGTGAGAAGTGCGGCGTCGAAGTCATTCAGTCGAAAGTGCGTCGCGAGCGCATGGGTCATATCGAGTTGGCGACTCCGGTCGTGCATATTTGGTTCTTAAAGAGTCTCCCCAGCCGCATTGGCGCCCTGCTCGACATGTCCCTCAAAGACATCGAAAAGGTGCTTTACTTCGAGTCCTACATCGTAGTGGATCCGGGCGAAACTCCGCTGCAATACAAGGAGCTTTTGACCGAGGCGCGTTACCGTAAGGCGGTCGAAGAGTACGGCGGCAAGTTCGTCGCAGGAATGGGTGCCGAGGCGGTTCGTAAGCTGCTCAAAGAAATCGACATTGCCAAGGTTGCTGACGAATTGCGCCAGGAGATGCGC
>DASSGE010000220.1:0-5055 GCA_035693605.1 Binatia bacterium | reverse complement strand
GTCGTTGTTCAAGCTAGTTTCCAAGCAGAAGCGCCGGCTCGGCATTCGTGTCAAAGGGGTCGATGATGTTTTGGTGCGTTTCGCGCTGTGTTGCCATCCACTACCGGGCGAACATATCGTTGGGTTCATCACTCGTGGTCGGGGGGTGACGATTCATACCGTCGGCTGCACGACGGTGTTGGAGAGTGATCCGCATCGCAAGATCGAAGTCGCTTGGGAAGAAAACGGGCAGCCGCCACGGCCGGTTAAGATTGAAGTGACCTGCGTCGATCAACCAGGGCTGCTAGCGGCTATAAGTTCGGCAATCACCAGCGCCGATGCCAACATCGCCCGCGCTCAGGTGCGGACCTTCACCAGTCAAAGAGCAGTCAACACTTTCGAGGTGATGATCAAGAGCTCTGAGCATCTCAAAGAGGTGCTGCAGAACATCTCAAAAGTGAAAGGCGTTTATAAGGCGGTGCGCGGTCGTGGCCGTGCCGGCAGTAATATCGAATCCGAGGGGGCGGTCAAAGAAGAGTTGCACTGAGTTAAAGTCTCTAGGCGACCTTCTGGACGCGACCGGAATGGATGCAATCGGTGCACACCAGCAAACGTTTGACCTGATCGCCGAACTTTCCGCGAACGGTTTTTAGGTTTGCCCGCCACGAACGTTTGCTCTTGTTGTTGGCGTGGCTGACGTTCATTCCGACCGAGCGGCCTTTGCCGCAAATCTTACATACTCTAGCCATCTAAGTGTTTAATCCTTTCGATTATTGCGGTTGTCGAAATTCCTTTTAAGTACGGTATTACTGCGACACGGCCACCGGCGGCTTCGACGATATCTGCGCCGATAATCTTCTCGCTGCTCCAGTCGCCGCCTTTGGCTAAAACTTGCGGTTTGATCGCCGCGATCAGGGTGTAGGGATCTGGTTCGTCAAAAAGAATGACGTAGTCTACCATCTCCAGGGCAGCGATCAACTCAAGTCGGTCAGTTTCCGGCAAAATCGGCCGTTGCGGTGCTTTGATCGATTTGACCGAGCGGTCGCTGTTGATTGCCACGATCAGCAGGTCGCCGGCGGCTTTAGCTTGGCGCAGGGTATGAAGATGGCCGCGGTGTAACAGATCGAAACATCCATTGGTGAAAACCACTGTCTGGCCCTTCGCCCGGGCCGCTGCGGCAATTGCCGTCAATTCCTCGAGGCTTTTCGATTTTTCCGGCACATTCTTGGGGTAGCATGATAAGTCTTTGGTTTCAATTAATTTTCGCCCTGTTCCCGTGAGAAACACTGTCTTGAATCGGGGGGGGAATTTAGCTAAGGTCGACGGCAAGTTGGTTTCGGCCAAGTTCGAGTTTCGGTTGTGAATATATTTAGGAGGAAATAATGGAATATCAGGATCTGCGAGACTGGATTCAGATCGCCGATGAAATGGGTGAACTCAAAACCCTCAAGGGCTGCGACTGGAATCTGGAAATCGGCGCGATCACGGAAATCGTCGCGCATAAAGAAGATGGGCCAGCCGTCCTGTTCGAAGACATCAAGGGTTATCCTAAGGGCTACCGTGTATTGTCCAACTCGTTGTCTTCGCGGAAGCGTCTCGCGTTGACCCTTGGTTTGCCGGCCGGCGATACCAAAATGGATTTCGTCAAGATTTGGAAAGACAATTACAAGAAGGTCAAACCGATCCCGCCGAAGTTCGTCAAGAAGAGCGGTCTCTTCGATAACGTTTACCGTGACGGCGATATCGACATGTTCAAGTTTCCCACGCCGAAGTGGCATGACAAAGACGGCGGCCGTTACATCGGTACCGGCAGTGTCGATATCACCCGCGATCCCGACGAGGGTTGGGTCAACTACGGCACTTACCGGGTCATGATTCATGACAAAGACAAAGTCGGATTTTACATTTCTCCCGGCAAGCATGGGCGCATTCAGCGGGAAAAGTATCAAGCCAGTGGCGCGCCCTTCAAAATGGCGATGTCCTTCGGCCATGATCCATTGACGTTTTTGGCCGGCAGTATCGAAGTGCCTTATGGTGTGCCGGAATACGAATTTATCGGCGGTATTCGCGGTGAACCCTTCGAAATGATTGAGGGTGAGTACTCCGGTTTGCCGATCCCGGCGAACGCCGAGATCGTCATCGAAGGCGACGTTCATTTCGATAAGCCGACCACCGAAGGTCCGTTCGGTGAATGGACCGGCTATTATGCCAGCGCCGAGCGCGCCGAGCCGTGGGTCGAAGTGAAGCGCTTATATCATCGCAACGATCCGATCATTCTTGGCTCCCCTCCAGGCCGTCCGCCTGCGGAGTTGGGTTGGTACCGTTCCTATCTCCGTTCCGCGCTGATTTGGGATGAGATGGAGAAAGCCGGTGTGCCGGACGTCAAAGGTGTTTGGCTTACAGTTTCTGGCGGTAGCCGGTTGATGATGTGCGTGTCGATCAAGCAGCGCTATCCCGGTCATGCCAAGCAGGCGGCAGTGATCGCCTCGCAGTGCCATGCCGGCGCATATCTGGGCCGTTTCGTAGTCGTCGTCGACGACGACATCGATCCATCGAACACCGACGACATGATTTGGGCGATGTCGAGCCGCTGCGAACCCGAGGCGGATATCGACATTCTGCGCCGCTGCTGGAGCGGACCCCTCGATCCAGTGATTCATCCGACCAAGAAGGGTTTTAATTCGCGCGCGATCATCGACGCGACCCGGCCCTACGAATGGATCAAAGACTTCCCGCCGGTTGCCGAGTCGAGTCGCGAAGTGCTCGATGCCACGGCCAAAAAATGGGGTGCCGAGCTTTTCGGTAACGGCAAGAAATAGTTCTTCGTCTGTAAAACTTAAAAAGGGCAAGCCGCTGATCGCGCGCTTGCCCTTTTTATTTTCTAAGAAGCCATGGGAACGTTGACGCTAGGATTTACTGTAGGTTATTGTTTCGACGACGCGCGCTGAAATGATGAAAATTAAAGTTCTCTCTGATGAGATGGCCAGCCGAATTGCCGCCGGTGAAGTGGTCGAGCGGCCCGCTTCGGTGGTCAAGGAACTCATCGAGAACTCGCTTGATGCCGGCGCAACCGAGATCTTTGTCTGGCTCGAAAAGAGCGGCACAGCGGCGATCCGGATCACCGATAACGGCGAAGGCATGACGCCGGAGGAATTAGCACTGGCCGTCGAGCGCCACGCCACCAGCAAACTCGGAGAAGACGATGATTTGTTCCGCATCGCAACTTTGGGCTTCCGCGGCGAAGCGTTGCCGAGTATCGGGTCTATTGCCAAGATGGCCATTTCGTCGCGACCGGCCTCCCGTGACAGCGGTTCCAAGCTGACGGTCGATGGCGGCAAGAAGGGCGAGGTTCATGCCGCCGCAGCTGCGCTCGGCACGAGCATCGAAATTCGCGACATATTTTACAACACGCCGGCGCGGCGCAAGTTTCTCAAAGCGCCGGCGACCGAGTTGAGCCATGTCTGCGATGTCGTCAATCGCCTGGCGCTGGCAAACCCGCTTGTGCACTTTCGCCTCCAGCATGACGGCCGCACCGTGGCGGATTACGTTGCGGTTAAGCATGAGCGGGATCGTGTGCAGCAGGTATTGGGGATAGATGTAGTCAAGAGCTTGAAGCCTTTCGCTTTTAGCCAAGGAGAGATAACTGTGAGCGGCTTCTTGAGCACCGCGCCGACTTCGTTTCCCAACGCGCGTTATTTATTTACCTTCGTCAATCGCCGCTACGTGCGCGATAAGGTGCTCACCCACGCGCTCTTGCATGGATACGACACGCTGCTGATGAAGGGCCAATATCCGGCGGTGGTATTGAATCTGGAAATTCCCTACCACGAGGTGGATGTCAACGTGCATCCGGCCAAGTATGAGGTGCGCTTCCGCCGGCAAAGCGATGTCCACGAAGCGGTTTCTCGTTCGATTCGATCGGCTCTGCAGCGCGACGCCAGAGCCCCCGGGGCGATTGCCGCAACGGATAATTTCGCAAAGTCGTTCCAATCATGGCGGCCAGGGTATGGCTATGCTTCCAGTGTCGAATCTTCCGTGGGAGAGCCCTTGCGGAACTATTCAACTCGCGGGCTTCCAATTGCTGACTCCGTGCGATCGCGCAGTGATATGTTTCCCGTGCCAACGGTCGGAGGACAGCACCGGGTAGGTTTCTTTTCATCGCTTACCATCCATGATCAAATTCTTGGCTGCTATCTGGTGTGCACCGCCACTGATCGCATGATCCTCATCGATCAGCACGCCGCTCATGAGCGCATCGCCTTCGAAAAACTGCGCGATCAATTACAGGCTGGCGCCGTCGAACGGCAGGACTTGCTGATTCCGCAGACCGTCGAACTATCCGCCGGCGAGAGCATGATGCTCGAACAGAAAATCGCCGTCTTGGAGCGTCACGGTTTTACTCTCGAGCCATTCGGGCCCAGTTCCTTCGCGATTACTTCAGTGCCCGCATTGTTGCCGGAAGGCGACTACACGCAGTTGGTGCGCCAGATGGTTGCCGAGCTGGCAGAGGTCGATACTTCCTCCCGGCTGCGCCAGCATCTTGAGGATCGCCTGGCGACCATGGCTTGTCACGGCGTGATCCGCGCCAACCGCAAGCTCGAGCGGGAAGAGATGATCGCCTTGCTGCGCGACCTCGATCAGATCGAGTTTGCCACCCAATGCCCGCATGGCCGGCCGGTCTTAATTGAACTTAGCCGCGACCAGCTAGAACATATGTTTAAGCGGGTTATTTAAAAAGTTCGTTCAAGGTTCCCTTCGGCGGGCTCAGCGCCTGAGTTTATCGATGGCAAAAGTTCAACGTCAGGCTCAGAACTCGGTCGAAATCTTTGAACATTGAACCCTCGAAGCTTGAACGGCACTATCTCTTACTGCATGAAGCCAAAAATTGTCGTCATCCTTGGGCCAACAGCGGTGGGGAAAAGCGCTCTGGCGCTCGAGCTCGCCGGTCAATTGGATGGTGAGATCGTCAACGCCGATTCCCAGCAGGTTTATCGATACATGGACATCGGCACTGGCAAACCGTCGATGGCGGACCGTGAGTGTGTACGCCATCATCTCATCGACGTGGTGGATCCC
>DASSGE010000219.1:0-3573 GCA_035693605.1 Binatia bacterium | reverse complement strand
TTCTTTGGCGTAAAGTGCGGACGCGATGGCGCGGCCGTTGGCCAGCACCAGCGCACCGCCGATGCCTTCGATGGCGCGAAAGCAAACGATCATCCACAGGTACGGACTGAGGCCGCAGGCCGCCGAGCCGACGCCGAGCATGATGAAGCCCAGGGTATAAAGTCCCTTGCGGCCGAGCTTGTCGCCCAAGCGCGCCATGCTCAGCACGAGTCCGACGATTGTGAGTTGATAAGCCAGCGGAATCCACTGCACCGCCGCCAAGGAGGTCTCGAAATATAGGGATATCGTCGGCAGCGCGACATTGACCGAGCGCGAATCGAGAGCGCTCAAAAATTGCCCGAGGCAAACATTGACAAGGGCGAGCCTCTGAAGATTGGGAGTTATGGTTGCTTGAGCCATGTTGTTGGTGGGCGTCCCGAACGTCCGGGGACTCGTCTGTCGCGAGTGGTGCCGGTTCACCGTAATCCTGCAATATTGAATCGAAGAGATCTCTCGCTGCGCTCGAAATGACAGATTTTGACGGTCATCCCGAACGGAGAGAGGGATCTCTTTGACGGAACCGCGCGCTTTCCCGATTGACCTTAATAACCTACTTGGATAGCTTGACTGGCAAAGATAATCCAGGCTGAAAGATAACTCATGAGCAAAATCGCCATCGCCCAGGTGCAATCCGACACCGACAAGGCCAAAAATCTTAAGAAAGCGTTGCACCTCATCGACGAAGCCAAACTCAAGGGCGCTGAACTGGTCGCCTTTCCGGAATTCCTCATGGCGTTTTCGCCGGCAAGCCAGAGCGCTGCGGAGCTGACTGCGGTGGCCGAGTCCGTTGACGGACCGTTTATCGCCGCGCTTCGTAAATCCGCCGGAGAAGTGAAGCTTGGCGTTCTGGCGGCGATTTATGAAACCAGTCCGATCACCCATCGTGTCTACGACACTGCCGTTTGGCTCGACGCCGCCGGCAACATCGCATCGGTTTACCGCAAGCTTCATCTCTACGATGCCTTCGGTTTCAAAGAGTCGGACAAATTCCATTCCGGCGCCGACATCGCGCCGCTAATCAATTTCGCGGACGCCCACTGCGGCACGATGATCTGCTACGACCTGCGCTTCCCCGAACTGGCTCGGCTGCTCACGCTCGACGGCGCCAATATCTTGTTTGCGCCGTCCGGGTGGGTCCAAGGGGATCTCAAAGTCGAACACTGGCAGACCATGATCAAAGCCCGCGCCCTGGAGAACGGTTGCTTTGTGATTGCGCCCAATCAGGTCGGCAACATCTACACCGGCCACAGCATGGCGGCGGACCCGCTCGGACGCACGCTGGTCGATCTGCAAGAGAGCGAAGGTCTGGCGGTAGTCGATATTGATCTCGCGCTGGTTAAAGAAGTCCGCGAGAAATTGCCATTGCTGCAAAACCGCCGCACCGACGTTTACGATAAGCACCGACGGTAGTGGTCTTTTCGGTAAAGTTGAAATTCCGCCAGTGCATTATGACCGATAGGACTTGGAATAAATTCGTCATGCCGGCGAAAGCCGGCATCCATCGTCGTTCTCTTCTACTCGCAAGTTCGCAGATGGCTTCCGGCGTGCGCCGCAATGACGGATGAGAATAAAATTATCTAAGGAATTGCCTTCAACGCTATGAGCGACGAACCCATTAAACGATTTCAAGAGCTGTTATCGCAGGCCGAGAGGCTTGGCATCGAACTCCACAACGCCTTCGCATTAGCCACCTCCGGCAATGATCACGGGACGACCGTGCGGATGGTGTTGTTGAAAGACGTCGATGAACACGGCTTGGTGTTTTACACCAATCTGCAGAGCCGCAAAGCGCGTCATTTGACCGATCACCCGCAGGCATCGGCCTGTTTCTGGTGGCCGAAATTGAAGCGCCAAGTCCGTATTGAAGGCCGCGTGGAACTCGTCAGCGAACAGGAAGCTGACGAATACTTTGCCAGCCGGCCGCGCGGCAGCCAGATCGGCGCCTGGGCCTCACCGCAGAGCAGTGAACTCGTGTCGCGCCAACAGTTGCTTGACGCAGTCACGGCAACCACCGATAAGTTCAAAGACCGGCCTGTGCCTCGGCCTCCGTATTGGTCGGGTTATCGGCTCGTGCCCGAACATATCGAATTCTGGAAAGAACAGCCGGATCGTCTGCACGAGCGCGAAGTCTATACGCGCGAGATCGACCATTGGAAATATGCACTACTGGCACCCTAGTTTGCGATTTGCACTGTAGCTCGATGCCTCCGAATTCTCCTCGTTGAGTTTCCCCCAGTGAAAGGCTAAAGTCGCGCCATGAATTTTCCGCATCTTGAATCGTCTCTCAATCGGCTGTTGACGACTGCTTCGCGGGCAACTGCAGCGATTCTCGAACGCGCGCTTTCCGGGGAAGATCTTACTGTCGACGAGACGACGACACTTTTTGAAGCGGACGGTGCCGATCTCTTGGCGATGCTCGCGGCTGCGGATCAACTGCGCGCCCAAACCGTCGGTGATGTGGTCAGCTATGTGATCAATCGCAACATCAACTTTACCAACGTTTGCGTCAAGCAATGCGGCTTTTGCGCCTTTAGCCGCGGCCATCTCGCCGAAGAAGGTTACTTTTTGCCCATCGAAGAGATCATCCGGCGCGCTACCGAAGCGCGTGATTTAGGCGCCAGCGAAGTATGCATTCAAGCCGGGCTCGCTCCCGGCATGGACGGTTGGCATTACGTCAAACTTTGCCGCGCCGTCAAAGAAGCTCTGCCCGAGCTGCACATTCATGGATTTTCGCCCGAGGAAGTGCTTTATGGTTCGACGCTCACCGGTGTCTCGATTCGCGATTATCTGTTGGCGTTGAAGGATGCCGGCGTCGGCAGTTTGCCAGGGACATCGGCCGAAGTGTTTGTCGACGAAGTGCGCCAGCGCATTTCACCCGGCCGTATCGGCATCGACCAGTGGATCGACGTGATTCAAACCGCTCACGAAATCGGCATTCCGACCACCTCGACCATCATGTACGGCCATATCGAAAGCGCCCGCCATCGCGCCATCCATCTGAGCGTCCTGCGCGACGTGCAAAAACGTACCGGGGGCATTACCGAATTCGTGCCATTGAGCTTCGTGTACGAAGAAGCGCCGATGTCGCACCGCAAGGCACTGCCCGAGCTGCGCCACGGCGCTAGCGGCGCGGAAGTGATGAAAATGTACGCGGTGTCGCGCTTGATGCTCAACAATTGGATCCCCAATTTGCAGGTATCGTGGGTCAAGGAAGGACCGAAGCTGTCGCAGATAGCGCTATTGGCCGGCGCCAATGATTTCGGCGGCACGCTGATCAACGAAAGCATCTCGACCGCCGCCGGAGCCGGCTACGGCCAGCTGATGAAGCCGTCGGAGTTCCGCAGCCTGATCCGGCAAATGAGCCGTATCCCGGCGGAGCGCTCGACCACCTACCAAAAGGTGCGCGTGTTCGAGACCGAGGACAATCATCGCGACCTGCTCGACGAAATCAACGACCCATCGCAGCGCTTTGGCTCGTATCAAAATCTAATTCGCCTCAAAGACTATCGCTTCCGCGACTTCTACAAAGAACAG